>JACJZD010000001.1:1107912-1412216 GCA_020635795.1 Flavobacteriales bacterium | reverse complement strand
TTGGGTAATCGTAATTTAATATGGCATTAAATGTTTCTAACCCCATACCCGGTAACGAGAAAATTACTTCAATAATAACCGAACCACCAATTGCTACAGGGAAAATGTTAGCAAAAACGGTTATGATGGGTAATAATGAATTACGTAAAGCATGCTTAATTACCACAGTTTTTTCGTTTAATCCTTTTGCACGAGCTGTTCTAACAAAATCTTGACCCATTACGTCAATCATACCAACACGCATTATTCTACTTAAAAAAGCAAAGGAACTATAGGTGTATGCAATTAATGGTAAAACCATGTATGGCCAGTGATGTGCCATTTTGGTAAAGATACCCCAGTTCTCATCAAAAGTTGAGGGGTCTTCAAATCCAGATTCTGGAAACCAAACCAATACATCGGGGTTTGCAAAGGTATAAAGCAATAATGTTCCAATAAAGAACGAAGGCATGGAATACATTACAAACAATACAATGGATGATATTCTATCGAATTTAGAGCCTTTTTTGTAAGCTGAATAAATTCCAATAGGAATACTTACTAAATAAGCGAAGATGATAGAGAAAAAGATGAATACGAACGATACCTTAAATTTAGTCCAGATTTTGTCTGAGACAGGTTGGTTGTCGATGTAAGAAATACCAAAATCTCCACGCAATACTCCTTTTAGTTGCCCTGGTTGAGCTTCGGCAAACCAAGGTGCATTACCAAACAACCAACGGTGGTATTGATTGTTACCATAAAAAATAATTTTTGGAACATAGGTTTTCCATTTGGTAGCATTAGCTTTAAGGTTATTAAAGGCAATTTTTACTAGTTCAAATTTTGGTGCTAATGGTGCTAAATAAGCTGCTTTTTTATAAGCATCTTCAAGTGCAACTAATTTTGATTCAATGGTTTCTTCTGTATAAGTTTCTAGTAAACTTAAAATATCGAAACTGGTGTTGTTTTTTGCGTCGTTAATTTCGTTTTTCGAGTATTTTGATTCATAAACAGTATCAATGGTAATGTTTTTTCCGTCGTTGTTCTCAACATAGTTAACAATAGTATTATCCATGTAAATTTTATCCACATTTAACGAGTCGTATTCTTCTAATAAAGAGAGTGTGGCGTGGTAGTAGTTAGAAACGGCTTCCCAGTTACCATATTTTCGAGAAAGCTTAAGTAGATTGTCTTGTTGGGCTTTATCAGCAATTTTGTATAGTGTATCGCAATCAGCTAAGGTACTTAAGCTTAAGTAAAAGATAGGTAAATCCAAACCAAGTTTTGCACGAATAGCTTCTTTATCCTTTTTAGCGGAGTTAGATTGCTCATTGGCTGTACCTTCTTTATTTGCAGATTTTAATAAACGTTCAACAGGATCTCCAGGAGCATTAATACTAATAACAAACGCTAATAATGAAATGATTATTAACGTGGGAATAAAAACTAAAACTCTTTTTATTAAATATTTAATCATTTTGTTATTCAGGTTTTAATGTTGAACCACTAAATTCAGGTTTTAACGAAAGATTACCTAGAATAACACCAGGTCGTTCATTGTACATGTTCGCATTATCAAATCGCTTGTGAATTGCAATTTTTCTCATGTAGCTATAAAGAAAAATGTAAGGTTGATCGTTGTAAATTTTTGTTTGTAAAGCTTTAGTTGCAGCTTCGTGTTTTTCTTTATCTAAAGAAGTATTTGCAACAAATATTAACGAATCGCTCATTGCATCTCCAAAACCTGTAAAGTTGGAACCTTTATTAGCCCAAGATTCAGTATGCCATATTTGAACAGGATCTGAATAACCTGCAGAACCTCCCCAAGCTCCCATCATAGCGTCAAATTTATGGTCGTAAGCATTTTTGTAGAATAAAGTAAAGTCCATTGGAGTAGGTATAGCCTCAATACCAGCTTTATACATAGATTCTTTTATCATTAAAACAGTTTCTTTTGTGGAAGCATTTCCACTCATATAACTTAGTTTAAATGAAAAATTAAGTTTTACACCATTTATTACTTTATCTCTAATATTATCCCCATCAGTGTCTTTCCATCCAGCTTCATCAAGTAATTTTTTTGCTTTTTCAATATCTAAAGGAATTTCTTTTAAGTCTTTATTGTAAACCGAGTGGAGTGGAGAAACATGTGAAGTTTGACGATTGGCTTTGCCTTTAACAATAACTTTTATTATTTCATCGACAGGAACAAGATAAGCCATTGCTCTTCTTACATTTACGTCAGTAAAAAATGGTTTGAATTCTACGCCATCCG
The DNA here is from genome assembly GCA_020635795.1 of Flavobacteriales bacterium. Classification (NCBI taxonomy): domain Bacteria; kingdom Pseudomonadati; phylum Bacteroidota; class Flavobacteriia; order Flavobacteriales; species Flavobacteriales bacterium. The sequence goes on along the minus strand of JACJZD010000001.1, from coordinate 1,409,959 downwards.
GTTTCATATTTAATCCAATATATCCATAGGAATATTCTGGCATAAATTCTGCATTGTAATTCTTATTAAAGTAATCTAGTGATTTTAATTTTAATAGTTTGGTTGTACCAACATAAGTTGAAACATCTATTTGTTGGTTTTTAATAGCCAAATATGCAGCGGCATCATCCGAAATAATTTTAAAAATAATTTTATCGGGATAAGCCTTGTCGTAAATAGCCGAAGAGTTTGCTCCATACCAGTTGTTTTTCTTTTCTAAAGTAATGTAACTCCCTACAACAAATTCTGTTATTTGGTAGGGGCCAAGTCCTACAAGTTTTTCAGGTTTGTAACTGTTATCACCACTATTAAATTCGTTAAACCATTTAACCATTTCTTCATTTGGCTTGTAATTTGGGTCATGAATATTTTCAAAAGAAAGATCATTCAAAATGCCTTTAGGATCCCAATATTTTTGTTGTTGGATATATATTTCACTATAGATGTTTAGATTCTCAACATGGAGAATTTTAGTTCTAACAATAAATTTATTGGGATTTTCAGGATGTTTTCTTACACTTTCGATTACTGAAGTATAAATACCTTTTATCTGTGTATTGTTTGTAAGTGGTGCTAATTGGACTTTAGTTGTAAAAATAACATCATCTACAGTTAGAGAACTACCATCATCCCATTTAACATTATCAATTAATTCGTAAGTGTACTCTAATCCGTCCTCTGATGGAATTGGCATTTCTTTAATTAAAAATGGAATAGTTTTAAGCGTTTTTAAATCCATTTTTACAAGGGTCTTTTGAGTATATTGAAAAATATACGATCTATTTGATGAGTTGTCGTTAAATGGATGCAACCCGTCAGGATTTGAAGAAATGTGAGCTATAACGGTATTTTGAGATAAATCTCTTTTATCAACACAAGAGTTTAGAAAAATTAAACTAATAATAAATAGTACTGTTTTGAAAATATTACTCATTAATGTTACCCTTTTTAAATAAGTATTCTGAACTCACAACGTTCGCTTTTTTTTAGATAGCTACAAATATAATATTACAAAGTTGATTATTGAAACCAATATTGGATATTTATTAGTTAATTAACAAATTAGGAAAACTTCATTTTTGGTAAAAAAGATTATATTGTTAACTTTTAAAAATGTATTTTTCTTTTAATTTTTTAATAGGATGATTGAAAACCAGCTAATATTAGTAGATGAAAATGATAACCAGATAGGGTATGGTGATAAAATGGAAACTCATGTTAATGGTGTTTTACATCGAGCAATTTCAGTTTTTTTATTTGATTATGATGGTAATTGGATTTTGCAACAAAGAGCAAAGACAAAGTATCATTCTGCTGGATTATGGACAAATACTTGTTGTACTCATCCATATATTAACGAGGATACAAAAGGTGCAGCTAACAGAAGGCTAAAAGAAGAGATGGGAATTGATTGTGAATTGAATTTTGTTTTTAAATTTTTGTACAAAGCAAACTTAACTAATGGGTTGATTGAACATGAATTAGACCATGTGTTTATTGGAATTACAGATAAAATTCCTACACCGAATGAATTAGAAGTTTACACTTGGAAAAAATCAACATATTTGTCCATTAAAGAAGAGTTAAGCGAAAACCCTGAAAATTATACGGAATGGTTTAAGCTGTTGTTTGAAAAAATCAACACAAATTATTTGAAAAATAATAATGATTAATGTTGTTATAACAGGAGGTTCAGGATTGATTGGTTCGCAGTTAACCCAACTGCTTATTAATAATAATTATAGTGTAACAATATTAACTAGAGGTAATAGAAAAAGTTCTAATAAGCTTAAGTATAGTTTTTGGGACATTGAAAATCAATTGGTAGATATAGATGTAATTACAAATGCTGATTATATCATTCATTTGGCTGGTGAAGGTATTGCTGAGAAACGATGGACAAACAAACAACAGCAAAAAATTTTACAAAGCAGAGTAGAACTAACTTCTTTTCTCTTTGATGTATTATCTAATCATAAAAATCAATTAAAGGCTTTTATTTCTGCTTCAGGAATTGGGTATTATGGTGCAATAACTACAGACGTTGTTTTTACTGAAGAGCATATCAATCATTCAGATTTTTTGGGAGAAACGTGTATGTTATGGGAAAATGCTATAGATAAATTTAATGTTATAGGCATTAGAACCGTTAAATTACGTACAGGTATTGTTTTAGCTAAAGATGGTGGAGCATTGCCAAAAATGATTTTACCTTTTAAATTTGGTTTAGGAAGTGCTTTGGGTTCTGGCAATCAATTTATGCCTTGGATACACATCAACGATTTATGTTCGATGTATTTAAAAGCTATTCAAGATAATAACATGAATGGAGCCTATAATGCTGTGGTTGATGATGCTACTACCAATTCTATTTTTACTAAAAGTTTATCAAAAGTATTGGGTAAAAGAATTGTATTACCAAATGTGCCAAGCTTTGTATTAAAAATAATGTTAGGTAAAATGGCTGTTTTGCTTTTAAAAGGTAGTAGAGTAAGTAATAAAAAAATTAAAGATTCAGGTTTTTCTTTTCAGTTTGAAAATTTAGAAAAAGCCTTATCAGACTTAATTCGGTGAGTTGTAAAACCTGTCTTTTAGGTTTTTACGTTGTTGTATATCAACATCTTTTTGATACAACCACTTGTTTTTATTTAACACAAATCCATCAAAACGATTTAATGCCGGGCCGTAATATTCAAAAACACCTTCTAAGTTAGAGCTTGTAGGAACCAAATAGTCAAATACGATGAGTTGTTGTTTTACATCGAATTTTAGTGACATAACTGCTGTTTCTGAATAAGTAAAAATCACTCTTTTTTGTACTTTTTTCTCCATTTTAAAAACAGAAGAACCAAATTTGATTGCACCGTTTTTACTCACCGTCATTACATCAATAATTTTTTTGTTGGTAAGGTTGTAATCGCCATCCCAGCCTAGCAGTGTATAGGTGTCGTTGCCTAATTTTTTATCATGAATAATTTCGTAATACAGGGCTCCATACCACGTTTTGTCGGTGAGGGTTTGAAATTCAGATTTATTTAAGTCGGACGATTTATCAAAGAGTTCAACAACTTTGTATTCGTCTTTATTGATTTTAACTTGAACAAACGCAAAGTATTGATAAGTTTCATCCTCAAAAGGTAAAGCCCAATTGTATATTTTAATTTTATCGTTCGATTTTAAAATACTGATGGCTCTAATATTCTTAAAAGGGAAGTCAAATGAGCCATTAAGCTCTAAAGCTTCTTTTAAAAGGGATTGAAATTCAAGGTTTACTTTTTGTTTCGTTTCATCATTGGCTTCGCTAACCAAATCAATACTTAGTTGGTTTAGTTCTTTTTCGTAATAATCCAAACTCTTTTCTTGTGAAAACAAAAAAGACGAACTCAGTAAAAAAAGAATAAGGTATAATGATTTAAGCATAAACTAAAAATAAAAAAAACCGTGCAATAAACACGGTTTTTCTAATCTAATATTGTACCATACTTGATTAAGCGTGTAATAAATCTTTTTTAGCCAGTAATTCTTCTTCAGTTTCTCTTATGTCTTCATCGTCAACACAGCAATCAACAGGACAAACAGCAGCACATTGAGGTTCATCATGAAAACCTTTACATTCCGTACATTTATCAGATACGATATAATAAAAATCAGTACTTACTGGTTCTTGAGTAGTATCAGCATCAATTTCTTGTCCGTTTCTTAACTTAAAACTTCCGCTTACAGAAGTTCCATCGCTCACTCTCCATTCATCTCCGCCTTCGTAAATAGCGTTATTAGGACATTCTGGCTCGCAAGCTCCACAATTAATACATTCGTCGGTTATTTTAATTGCCATCGTATTTCAGTTTAATGTTTGTAATTTTACCGCAAATGTAACAAAATGAGTTTAGAAAAAAGAATAAATGCTTTTGTAGAATTAGGAAGTTTTTTAACACAATACAGTTCAAAACATCAGCATGAGGCATTAGAAAGTTTGAACCAGCAATTTTTTAGCGATTTTGATATTTTAATGAACAACCAAAAACCTTTTAACGGCTGGTTTACACCGGATAATGTTGCTTTTGCAGTTGAGTCTATTGCCAAGATGTTAAGAAAGGAAGAATTACATCAATGGTTAAGTAACTATACCATTAATGATCATACAAAACCTAAAAGAGTAGGAGTGGTAATGGCTGGAAATATTCCGTTGGTTGGTTTTCACGATTTTTTAACGGTCTTGATTACAGGTAATGTTTTGGTAGCTAAAGCCTCGAAAGAAGATAATTTGTTGATTAAAAAAATTGCGGAAATTTTAATAGCCATTGAACCTGATTTTAAAAGCAAGATTGTTTTTACTGATAAACTTGAAAATTTTGATGCTGTTATCGCTACCGGAAGCAACAATACGGCACGTTACTTTGAATATTATTTTGGAAAATACCCCAACATTATTCGTAAAAATAGAAACTCGGTAGCCGTGCTAACAGGTAACGAAACTGCCGCCGATATGATGAATTTAGGCAAAGATATTTTCCAATATTTTGGCTTGGGTTGCCGTAATGTTTCTAAGCTGTATGTACCTAAAAATTATAGTTTTAACTTGTTTTTCGAATCTATTGTAAACGATTACAAGCATGTGGTGGAGAATAATAAATATGCTAATAATTACGATTACAACAAAGCTGTTTATTTGTTGGGCAGCAACCAATTGTTAGACAATAATTTTGTGTTGTTAAAAGAAGCAGAATCTTTATCATCTCCAGTTGCAGTAGTACATTACGAGTATTATAATAGTTTAAACGAAGTAACAACATTATTAGAAAATAAAAAAGAAGAAATACAATGTGTGGTTACTGAAGCCAACCTACCAAACGTTTTTAAATTAGGACAAGCTCAACAACCCACTTTATGGGATTACGCTGATGGTGTTGATACGGTAGAGTTTTTGTTGAGGTTGTAACTTTTAATGAAAACCGTTTTCAAAGGGTTTTATTTTTTGATGTAGCCATTTTTATTTCATTGCTTTTCAATCCGTAAACCTTTTTCCCATTCTGTTCTGAAATTAGGGTGAACGTTTCATAGTAAATCGTAAGGTCATTTCGAAGTCTTACTTTATGACAGCATCCCTGTATCCAATTAGAATGTAATTGTTTTCCGGTGTGTGAATTAATTACAATAATTATAAACCCTGGCTCTGATTTAATGTGTTTCCATTTTACAAGTGCCACATTATTTCCATCTCTTGACCATGAACACTTGTCCTGCCAGCTATTATTTTTCTCAATAGAAAATTTAATTGTTCCAATAATTACTATATCTGCCAGATTGTAAGGAGAACCATGTCTGATTTCGCCTATGTTTTTATATTTTATTTGAAATGGTCTCATTTTTCTATCGGCTACTAACATCCAAATAAATACACCTCTGTATTTATTAGCCTATATATTTAACTCAAATATAATTAATCAGGATTAATAAATCAATACTCGTAAGCACCAATATCGGGAGGGTTGTTACGAGTAACACCATCTCTATCAAAAATAACACTACTAGCAACTCCAGCATTTTGAGCAGGAGAATTCCATGCTAAACGGTAATTGTGTATAGTGTAATCAGCAAAAATACTCGTATTACCAGGGTTTTGTATGTTGTTGCCCACATTGCCTGATAAACCAGATGTAGTTTTTAATAAGCTGTAGTAAATAGCATAGTTTAATGTGCCAGGAGCAATTATTTCAGTGGTAAATTCATTGTCGATATTCCCATAAATAATGGAATTTTTAAAATTTAGCGAATCAATGTTTCGTACTTGTATATTTCCGTTAATATCTTGGTAATAGTTTTGAGCAAAAACTGCAGGTGTTTGTCGAACCCCATCGGGCCAATAGTTGGCAATGGTAGCGTGGTTAAAAATGTATCGCCCACCACCTGTAACCAAAAAGTTGTATTGTCCGCAATTGGTAATTAAGGTGTTTTCGCTTTCAATAATGAAATTGGTAGCCATTAAACCTACGGCAGAAGAATTATGAATTTCGCAGTTGTTCAAAATCAATTTATTTGAACTTATTGCGGTGTTGGGTTCAAAAGGTAAAGTTTCGGCTTGTATGCCAATATAAGCATTTTTAACGATGGCGTAATTAAACACATTGTTAACACTGCCTTCGTTTACCCAAATTCTGTCCCATTGTCCTGGTACATCTTTAAAACTATAATCTAATCGTGTTCCTTGGAAAGTTACGGGGTCGTCTTTTGTTCCGTTAATGTTTAAGTTACCACCTTTATACACCCATATACCCGATTGGTTGTACAAATGCACTCTTACGCCAGGGTTAATGTTCAATACATCAGCCGAGTCAATTACCAAGTAGCCATATATTACATAAGGTTTGTCGTTTATCCATGTTTGGTTAATAGGAGGTAAGCTGCCATCACAATCACCATCTAAACAAGAGTATTTTGGTAATCCATTAGTAGGGAAAACTTTAGGTGTAAAATAATGAGCATTTTGTCCCCAAGCAGCCAAGTGTACTTTTTGTTGGTTTCCGTTTGTAATAAAAATAATGTCGTCTTCTACCACAAATGGAGAAAGCACATTGTTGGGGTCAATGGTTACTTCAACAAAAACAAACAAACTGTCGTTGGCTTCAATTTCAACATCGGTATGCACATTGCCCGATACACCATCTACATTAATTCTAAATTGAGAACCTGTACCTCCTCCAACAGAAATACTTGCAATATTTACCGCTTTGTTGTTTCTGTTGTAAACGGTAAACCTACGAGTGGTAGAGCCAATGGTTGCAAAAACAGTATCTACAATCAAGGTGTCAGTAGAAAATGAAATACGAGCAGAACTATCGGTAGTAATTTCATCTTTCCGACACGAAAAGGTGGTAAAAACAACCACTAGAAGCGATAATATGGAAGTGTATTTTAGCATTGGTCTGGTAAAGATAGTAAATGTTCGTTAGTTTACAGGTTCATTTTTAAATTGATAATCGTACAGTTTTTTGTAGTAACCTGCAGTATTTATTAACTCGTTATGGCTACCTTCTTCTACAATTAACCCTTTGTCAATTACCAAAATTTTGGTAGCGTTTTTTATGGTTGATAAACGATGTGCAACAATTATTGATGTTCTGTCTTTAGTTAATACTTCGGTGGCATGTTGTATCAATGCTTCCGATTCGCTATCTATGGATGATGTTGCTTCGTCTAAAATTAAAATTTCTGGTTGGTGAACATAAGCCCGAATAAACGAGATTAATTGTCGTTGCCCAGCAGATAATAACGCACCACGTTCTTTAACATTGTATTGGTAGCCTCCAGGAAGTTTACTGATAAAATCGTGAGCACCTACTTTTTGTGCAGCTTCAATTACTTTTTGTTCGGTAATATCGGGGCTATAAAGTGTAATGTTGTTGTAAATGGTGTCGGAAAACAAAAACACATCTTGTAACACTACTGAAATGTGTTTACGTAACAAGTTAAGTTCAATGTCTTTGATGTTAATTTCGTCAATTAAAATTTCGCCTTTATTAATTTCGTAATACCTGCCAATTAAGTTGATGATAGATGATTTTCCAGCACCAGTAGCACCTACCAAAGCCAGAGCCTCGCCTTTTTTAATTTTAAACGAAATGTCTTTTAATACCCATTCTTCATCGTTGTAGGCAAACCAAACGTTTTTAAATTCAATGTTCCCATTTAATTCCTTAGCTGTAAGCGTACCACTATTTTCAATGGTAGAATTGGTGTCTAACAATTTAAAAACACGTTCAGAACTTACCATTCCCATTTGTAGGGTATTGAATCTATCTGCCAATTGACGAATTGGGCGATACAACATGTATATAAACAAGATAAAAGAGAAAATAGTTCCTGGTGTGGTATGAAGTGCTGCTACTTCTTTAAACCCATACCAAACCATTAATGCAATGGATGCCGCTGATAAAATTTCTACAATTGGAAAGAAAACGGAATAAGCCCAAACGGTTTTGATGTGAGCGTCTCTATGGTTTTTGTTGATGTTCGAGAATTTATTCATTTCAACTTCTTCACGGTTAAAAATCTGTACAATTGACATCCCTGTAATGTGTTCTTGAACAAAAGTGTTGAGTTTAGCTACTTCTTCACGTACTTCTTGGAAAGCTTTTTTTATCACTTTTTTAAATACCGATGTGGCTAAAAACAATAATGGAATTGGTATTAAGGTCATTAAAGCTAAATCCCATTGTTTGTAAAGCATGTAGCAAATTATGGTTACGATTTTTAGTAAATCACCAATTATGACTAAAATACCGCCCGAAAACATTTCGGCAATGGTTTCAATGTCAGAAACTGTTCGTGTAACCAACTGACCAATAGGGGTATTGTCGAAGTGTTTTAAACGGAATTCCAAAACGTGTTTAAACACTTGGTTTCGTAAATCACGAATTACGTTTTGTCCCAACAAGTTGCCCAAATAATTGAATAAATACTCAAAAACAGATTCCAACAATAAAAAACCAATCAAAATTATGGTCATGGTAAGTAAACCTTCGCCATCAAAGTTTTTTATGTTTTCATCAATGGTTTGTTGTATTAAGACTGGGCGAACCAAAGCCACAAAAGCCAATACAACGCTTAATAAAGCAGTGAAATAAAACACACCTTTGTAGGGATTGGTGTATTTCATTATGCGTTTAAATAACAAAAAATCGAATGCTTTACCTGATACGCTGTTTGACAATTTTATTTACTTTATATAAATGGATAAGTTACTTTGGTTAAATATAATCCGTGAGCAGGAACACTTGTCCCAGCATTTGAACGGTTTTTTGATGCTATTATTTTATTGATTTCATTTGCTTCTAGTTTTTCTAAACCAACATCAATCAAAGTGCCTACAATTGCTCTAACCATGTTTCGCAAAAAACGGTCGGCTGTAATGGTAAATACCAGAATGTTATTTTTTATTTCCCACTGAGCAAAAGTAATTGTGCAATTGTTGGTTAAGGTATCGGTATTACTTTTACTAAAACACGAAAAATCGGCATGTTGAATAAGCAATTTTGCGGCTTTGTTCATTAACTCTACATTTAGTTTTGCAGGGTGATAATAGGCAAAATCGGTGTAAAACGGGTTTTTGGTATGAATAATCCAATATTCGTAAGTACGTGATGTTGCCGAAAATCGTGCATGATGGTCGTCGTTTACCAAAATGGTATTTGAACAAGCAATGTCTTTTGGCAAAATACAGTTGAGTTTATAAGTGAGTTGTTGAGTATCAACTGTTTTTTCGGTTTCAAAATGAGCATAATAGTTTTTGGCGTGAACTCCAGTGTCGGTTCTACCGCAACCCATTACTATTATTTCTTCTTGCAAAAAAGTAGATAAAGCAGCGTTTATTTCAGCTTGAACAGTATGGGCATTCTCTTGTATCTGCCAACCGTGGTAGTTTGCTCCGTGGTACTGTATTTCTAAAAAAAATCTGCTCATAACGAGCAGCAAAATTAAGGATAATAGGTTAGAATGAAATCAAAATAAAAAAGGCTGATAAATATTATCAGCCTTTTTAAGAATCAATTTTTAAATTATTTTTTTACCTTGAAAGGTTCAAGGTTCAGTTTTTCACCTTTTTTATTAACCAAAACAATTTGTTCAATATAAATATACTCAGGGTTAACTTCTTTTATTTTATCAATAATTTTATCAGAAACAACATTGTCAGTCATTTTTACTTCTATGTAATCGTTGCCAGATTTAAATCCAAGAGTAAAAGAGTTTACCTTGTAGTTTGGGTTATCAACAGTTAACATTTTACATTCAAGTAAATGGTTTAAGTGAATGGTATTTGCTGGTTTTTCACAAACGGTAATGTTCATTTTTTCTTGCGAAAATGCAGAAAACGAAACAATTAAGCCAATTACTAAAAGCGATAAATTTTTCATAATAGTTTATTTTAATACTGATTCATCATTTCAGCCCAAGGCATAGCAGTTAAAGCAGCTCCAACAATACTAATGTAAATGATAATTACAATTAAGTAAAGACTAGATAGACAAAGGCCAATAATACCACATACTTTTCCAGCTTTCATGTTTTTGTATGAGCTTTCCGAATAGGTGTTTGGATTGTCGTTATACAGTTTGTTAGCTTTGTTACCAAGAACAATAGCAATAATACCTAAAACCATTCCTACTAAACCATAGCAAAAACAGAATACGATAGATAGAATACCTAATACCAACACTCCCGTTGAATTTGGTAAATTTTGTTGTGTGTTTATTTGTTGATTTTCCATAAAGTAAATGTATAAAAAAAAGGCTGTTATAAACAGCCTTTTTCGAATAATTTTTTTAAAATTAGTTCATGTGTTTAACGTTCAGATAATACATTACTATAAAAGCAATTGTAATTACTGCTCCAAATACACTAAACCCACTATAAACAATACCCATGATTAAAGACACAACACTTGATCCTGTATAAATCATGAAACCTTGTTTTTTTAATTTCCACATTTTAAGAACGCCAAGTAATGCACCAATAGTAGTTAAAAAGCCTACAATTACATATGCCCAAGTCATTCCAGCACTAGGAGTTGCTGCAGAAAGAGCTGACATTCCTTCCATTCCTTCCAATGATTCCATACCTGAAGTTATAGCGCTGGCAGCACCCATTAATGTGATTACAGTTATGTATCCAAAAACAGCAAAACCTGCTGCAATAAATGATAAAATACATAATACTGTTAAGAATACTGGTCTTTTACCAGTTGATTGTGTAGTTTCTTCTGTCATAATTTTTTAATTTTTGATTAATAATTTATTAGTTAGATGAAACTAATTTAGAACATTATTCGATAAACGCAACTTTTTTTACGATAAATGTTTTGAACAAAAAAACGTAAAATGAATGTTTTTATCACAAAACGAGCAATAAAATTGGGGAATTTTAAAATGTTAATAAGTTGAAAAAAATGTTATTTTTTCCAACTAACAAAATTTTTATTGGTAGTTTTTGGGGTTGAAATACGGTAAGTTTTGAAAAACAACTCTTTTCCCGATTTTAATGTAATGGGTTCGGTTAATCCTAATTCTTTTTTAACGATTAAAAATTGTTCATCTTTATTGAAATAATTGCTCCACAACTCTAAATCGTTAACTATTTTATATCCGTTTATAGCAATAACTTCATCATTAATGGTTAAACCTTGTTGTTCTGCAATAGAATTAGGGTAAATGTTGTCGATGAAGCATTTTCCATTTTCGTAACGCGTTTTAAAACCTAAATAACTCTCGTTAAAATTGTTGGTAGGAGTTATTGTTAATTCAATTCCTAAATAATCTAAGTTATTTTTTATTAAAGGGGTAAAATCTTTTTTGTCGTGAATAAGGTTTTTGTAAATGTTGTCAAACGATTTTCCTGCAATTTTTTCTACAGTATTTTTGTAATCAGCATCAGAAACGCCTTTTCCTTTTTTTGCAAACTCGGTATAAAGCATTTTCATTACATCGTGTAAAGATTTGGCATTTTTAGTGCTTTTTAAAATAAAAACATCCGTTATAAATGCAATTAACGCTCCTTCGGTATAAATAGATGTTTTTCTGCCAGGAACACCTTTTACATAACCATCCAGCCAAGTGTCTAACGATGATTGAACAACAGAATAATTGTCGATTGCAGTATTGTGGTAATGACGTAACAACAACTCGTTAAACGTTTTAGCATATTGTTCCCAGTTAAAAACACCAGAAGTAAACAAAAACTTATCGCCCATGTAAGTAGTAACTCCTTCACATAAATAACCCATTGGCGAATAGTTTTCCTTGGTATAATTGTAGGGAAACATTTCGATGGGACGAATTTGTTTTACGTTCCATGTATGATACAATTCATGAGAACTCACACCCAATAGTTCATTATACCAATCAGGGTTGTTAAAAACATCGTATGATGGACCAATTGTAATAACTGTAGAATTGCTGTGTTCAACTCCGTGGTAAGCTTTGTAAGGCAATACCTGAATTAAAAAATGGTAGTCTTTAGCAGGAAAACCTCCAAAGGCTTGAATTTGAGCTTTACAGAATTTTTTAAAATCGGTTTCCAGCTTTTTAAAGTAGGGTTTGCACTCTCCATTAAACCAAATATTAAAATTCACTTTTTGCTCAGTAAATGAATGGTGTTTTAGGTTGTTGCTAGCAATAAAAGGACAATCAACTAACTCGTGAAAGTCTTTTGTTACAAATTTGTTTTTGCTTTTTGGTGTTAACCCCGTTGCTACCGAAAAGTTTTTAGGGATATTTAATTCCAATTCACATGGTTCGTTAATTCGTTCAGGAACATATAAAAAGCAGTTTACACCATTTACGTACAATTGACTATCATCAATAAAAGAAGAACCAGCATTGAGTTCGTTCGCAAAATAATTATATTTTAGGGTAACAGATTTAACTCCTTTGGTCTGCACTTCCCACAAGTCTTTCGATACTTTTTCGCTTTTTAAACTTTTGCCTTTCTCATCAAAAGCCGCCCATTTTTGGATGTTTTTGGCAAAATTTCCTAATTCATACCTTCCTGGTCGCCAAGCAGGGAGTTGTATTTGAAGCATGTTAGAATTCACGTTGTCAATAGTAAATTCAATATCAATATATCTACTGTTGGGCTGTTGATGAAAGACTTTGTATTTCATAATAGTGTTTTTTACAAATGTAGTATTTCATGTTATTACAAACTAATTGAGCAATAAAATGATGTTTGTTTAAGTTTTTAACATTTTTTATGACCGCTAATCACAATTCGTTAGTTGTTACCCGGTAAGGTTTATACATTTGGAGTATCTAAAAAAGAAAGTAAATTTCATGAAATACATTCAATTCTTCATTTTTTCTTTATTCTTCGTTTGTGGAGACACTATATTGTTTGCACAAAGTGAAGAAAATAAAGGTGTGGTGAGCGGTGTTGTAAAAGATAAATCACTTCAATCAAGTATTGAATTTGCTACGGTTTCCTTGTTTAAAACCAGCGATTCTACGTTGGTTACAGGTGGAATTACATCAGTTACTGGGACTTTTGAAATCATTAAAGTACCAGTTGGTAATTTTTATGTTAAGGTAGATTTTATTGGTTACGAACCAAGCTTTTTTCATAATATCAATATCACAGATGAAAATACTTTAATTGATTTGGGCGAAATCAATTTAGCTTCATTTGCTAAAAACATGTCGCAGTTTGAGTTTGTGGATGAGAAAGAATTGATGGAGGTGAAGATTGATAAAAAAGTATATAATGTATCGAAAGATATTGGCGTACAAGGAGGGACTGGTTTGGATGTGTTAAAAAACATGCCTTCGGTAGATGTGGATGACCAAGATAAAGTGAGTTTAAGGGGTGATCAAAGTGTTCAGATTTTAATAGATGGGCGACCATCAACCATTGATGCAGCACAGTTGTTAAAGCAAATCCCTGCAAGTTCAATTGATAGGATAGAGGTGGTAACCAATCCGTCTGCTAAATATAACCCCGAAGGCATGTCAGGTATTTTGAATGTAATCATGAAAAAAGAAAATGCTCGAGGAATGAATGGTAATGTTGGTTTAGGGGCTAGTTATAATGGCGACCCAGGATACAACGGTAATTTAGGGCTGAGTTTCAGAAAAAATAAAATAAATGTAAACACCAATTTTGGTTATCATCAAGGGGTTTGGAGTTATAGTGGTGTTTCTGATAGAAATTATTTTAGCGATACTACTTATACGCAAACCATGACAGATTTTGGGGCTAGCAAAAACCTTAATTTATGGTATTCAGGAGGATTGGATTATTATGTAAATAAAAAGAACACCTTGTATATGGAAATTAGTGGTTGGAATGGAATGGGAGATCGTTTTGATAACAACCATTACGATTATTATGATGAGGGCAAAGTAAGACAATCGTACTCCGATAGGCTAGCAAATACAGGTGATTATTATCGTGGAAACGACATGAATGTTGGTTGGCAAACACAATTCGACAGTGAAGAGCATACCTTGGATGTGGATATTGATTATGAAATTAATACTAGTGATGGGGATAATGATAATAACGAACATTTTTACTTGAGTAATGGAATGGAATACAAAAATCCGAGAGCACAAAATACCGTTACGAAAAACAAAAACACGGAATTAGACATGAAAGTGGATTATGTTTTGCCCATAAATGATTCATTAACATTAGAATTGGGAACTAGAACTACCATTGAAAATATTGATAATGATTTTTATTCCGAATCGTTAAATAGCTTTAATGTATTTAAGAATGATACCAATTTAAGTAATGTGTTTTTTTATGAGCAAAGTGTTTATGCTCTTTATGCAACCTTGGGTAAACAATTTAAGAAATTTGGAATTAAATTGGGTTCAAGGTTAGAGAATACGATAATTAATACAGAACTTCAAAATACCAAGCAAAAATCAAATCAGAACTATTTAAGCCTATTTCCATCTGCACACTTATCATATAAAGCAAACGAAAAAAACGAATTACAGCTTAGCTACAGTAGAAGAATAAACAGACCAAACACTTGGGAGGTAAATCCATTTGCATCGTACACCGACCCTTATAACTTGTGGCAAGGAAACCCGAACTTAAAACCTGAATTTATTGATGTTTATGAATTGGGCTATTTACGTTTTGGAGATAAAATAAATTTTAATTCGAGTGTTTATTTCCGACAAGTAAACGGTCAAAAGCAATCGATTACTTACTTAAACGAAAACAACATTTTTGTTACGAGTAATCAAAACTTATCCACCACTTTTATCTATGGTGGCGAAGCTTCTATAGATTACAAAGCTTACAAGTGGTTAAAAATTAACAATACCAATAATATTTGGACAGCGAATATTAATGGTGCTAATACCAATTCTACATCGCAAACCTATGGTTGGTCATCACAATTAACAGCTAATTTCACTTATAACAAATCGTGGTCGTTTCAATTGAGAGGACAGTATTCTGGAGCACAAGTTACTTACCAAAACAAGACCGAAGCGAGGTATAGTTTAAATGCTTCTATTAGTAAAACAGTAATGAAAGAAAAAGGTAGAATAACCTTGAGGGTTAATGATATTTTTAAAACTCAGCGTTGGGCAAACGAGAGTGTTAACCTTGGTGGTTTTTCATACAGAAACGACAGGAGATGGGCTTCACAATCAATTAACATTAGTTTTAACTATAATTTTGGTAAAATCAATTACGATTCTCAAAAACGTGATGTTAAAAATAATGATGCCGGTGATAATTTAAACATCGGTGGTGGCGGTGCTGGTCAAGGGAAATAATTAGTCTTATTTTTCGTTCCAAATTTCCCAAGCTTTTTCGGCTTGTAATTGAAGCATTTGCATTCCATTTAAAACAATGGCACCTTGCTGTTTGCCTTCTTTTAAAAATTGGGTTTCAGTTGGGTTGTACACCAAATCGTACAACAAATGTTTGGCGGTAATTTGCGTGTAATCAATGTTTGGTTTTTCGTTGATGTTTGGGTAAGTACCCACAGGAGTAGTGTTTACTATTATTTGATGATTTCTAATAACATATTCGTTCACATCTTCATAACTAATTTCATTTTCGTTTTTAGGATTTCGAGAAACAAACAAACAGTTGATGTTTAATGAAGTTAAAGCATGATAAACAGCCTTAGAAGCACCTCCTGTTCCTAAAATTAAAGCACGTTCTTGCGATATTTCTAAAAACGGTTTTAAAGATTGTTTAAAACCGAAATAATCGGTGTTATAACCAATTAATTTGTTGTTTTTTATTTTTATCGTGTTTACAGCACCTATTTTTTTAGCCTCTTCATCTATCTCATCTAAAACATCCATTACAACTTCTTTGTATGGAATGGTTACGTTTAAACCTCTTAAATCAGGGTTGTTTTTTAAAACAATAGCTAGTTCGTTTATAGAAGAAATATCAAACAAATCGTACTGACAATCGTTGAATTGTTCTTTTTCAAATTTTTCAGTAAAAAACTTCTTCGAAAAAGAGTGGGTGAGCGGGTGTCCGATTAGTCCGTATTTCTTCATTTGGCAGAATATATTTAGTTGTCAAAATTAAAATTTAAAACTCGGTTTACAATAAAATGAAAACAAACGGCGTTATTCGTTTAAACCGACCTATCTAAATCCTTTATTATGAAACCTTTAAAAGACCTGTGCTTTAAAAGCACCCTGCTAATTGTTTGCCTAATATTTTCATCGTTTAGCCCCAAATTTAATTCAACTAATCAATTTGCATTATCTGTTTTTGATGCTTTAGAGCGTAATATGGTAAATTGTGTTATAACCAGTAAAGGTGGGCATCAAGGCAATTGTATTGATATGCTTGTAGAAAATAAATCGCCTAATCGATTGGTGTTAAAATTAGAATCGGGCAGAAATTTAGTGTCGTTAGACTCGAATTCGCAAGATATTTTGGTGGTTAAAGAAGAATTGTTTGTGTTAAATCCATCTCAAAAACAGCAAAAAGAAGTTTTTGGTTTTTGTTCTCAATCGCACAAAAGTTCACCATCAAGTGGAGAAGGTTATATTGTTGGAGAAATGAAAGATAAAAACATCGTGGCATTAACTCAGCATTTGGCGGTTAATAAATACCCTATATCGGCAATGCAACAAGCCATTTGGACAATGACCAATAACCGTGATATTGCTTCTATTTTTCATGAAAATAGAGATTCTATAGAGCGTTTACAAGATTTTGTTGCACAATTTACTAAAACCATGTCGCCTTGGTATTCTATTGAGTATGTTCAGCCCGATTCAGGGTTGGTTTCTGATGTCGCAAAATCAATTCACGGTAATATTGAAAAAAGATTACCTAAAAATGTGGTGGTAAAGATTGTGGTTTTTGATAAGTTTAACATTGCTCAAATACGCACAGAAACAATTACTCGAGAACAAGACAATAAACATCCATTTAGTGTAAACGTTCAATCTTTACCCAAAGGACGTTATCATATTGGGTTTTTCACGCTTGGAGGTAGGCTTGATGAAAAGGTTTTTAGTATTTAATCTAATTAATCTTTATCATCTCACTTTTATTAAATAGAGACGGTGTAGCTAAAATTTTCTTAAACTCATTTTCAGAAGGGTCTATAATTATTTTTTCTAATTTACCGTCTTCATCTCTTAGCTCTTCGGTTTTTGTAATGGTTTTTAGAGTAGTTAAAAAATCCTTGTCGTCAACATTAAATGTATTTATTAGTAATCCGTTTGGCGTTTTGTTGATGATAATAATGCTCCAATTGCTTTTATTCTTCTCATCTTTCATGTTTAGGATATATTTCTTATCCATTTGTTTAAGAAATATATTGTCAGAAAGGTCTATTTTATTAGATGGTTTTGAATTATTATTCAATTCAATTGTTAATGAAGTTGCTTTAAAATAAGTGTTGGCAATGGTTATAGTGTCATTATCACTATTTAAATAAGTACCAATTAATTCATTTGGGAATTGAATTATTTTTTTTCCTTTAATTGGTTGAGGCTTCTTAAACTCAACCGAAATACAAGAGTAAAAAAAAGACGTAAGAAGAAATAGAAAAATGAATCTTTTCATAATCTTAACTATTTAAAAATATAAAGATAGGTATTATTACTTTTACATTTTATGATTAATACAATAGAAACAATTACTGAACAAGATAAAACATTGCTTGAAAAAGGCTTAAAACTTCCCATCATGGAAGAATTTTATACCATTCAAGGGGAAGGGTTTAATACGGGTAAGGCTGCTTATTTTATTCGTGTGGGTGGTTGTGATGTGGGTTGCCATTGGTGTGATGTAAAAGAAAGCTGGAACCCGAATTTACATCCGCTTACAGATATTGATGTAGTGGTAGAGAACATGAAAAAATTCCCGGCAAAAAGTATTGTGGTAACGGGTGGTGAGCCTTCTATTTATAATTTAACTGAACTTTCTCAAAAACTTAAAAAAGAGCAAGTTGAATTATTTATTGAAACTTCAGGAGCATATCCGTTGACTGGAGTTTGGGATTGGATTTGTTTGTCGCCAAAAAAGACCATAAAACCATTAGAAGAGAATTACAAATTGGCTCATGAACTAAAAGTTATTATCTTTAACAAGGATGATTTTAAGTGGGCTGAAGAGCAGTCTAAACATGTAAATAACGATTGTAAATTGTATTTGCAGCCCGAATGGAGTAAAATGGAACAAATGTTGCCAACAATAATTGAGTATGTAAAAAATAATCCGAAATGGAACATTTCTTTACAAACGCACAAATACATGAGAATACCATAACAGTTAAATTGAACAACATGATCAAACAATCCTATTTCCTTGCTATATTTTTTATTTTTTTAACTGTTTTATCGTGTAAAGCACAAGAAAAAAAGTATGGAACTGAGAATAAAAAGGCTATTAAATTTTATGAAGAAGGTAAGGGGTATTACGATTCGCGAAAAAACGATTTAGCCGAATTAAGTTTGCTTCAGGCAATAGAAAAAGACCCGAATTTTGCGGAAGCAGAGTTGTTGTTAGCGTATGTTTACACTGAAAACAACAATACAGAAAAAGCGATTGAACATTATCAGAAATCAATAAACATTAATCCAAATTTATTTCCAGAAGCACATGCTTCGTTAGGTTTGTTGCAGTTTGATTTGGGTAAGTATAAGGAGGCCAAACAAAATTTAGAGAAATATTTGACCTTTAAAGATTCGCCTTTAATGATGAAGCCTTATGCGATTAGTGCGATTAAAAACTGCGAATTTGCATTGGAAGCGATTAAAAAACCAGTTCCGTTTGAACCAATAAATCTTGGAAAAGGTGTAAATACAGAGCTTCCAGAATATTTTCCAGCCCTTTCAGCAGATAATAAATACTTACTTTTTACAAGACGATTAAATGATAAAAGCACTTATTCTGGATATAACGAAGATTTTTTTATCAGCAAGTTTGATGATAATAACTGGATGATGGCACAGCCTTTACAAGGTATAAATAGCTTAAACAATGAAGGTGCTCCAACCATATCGCCAAACGGACAATTTTTAATTTTTACTTCTTGTGAAGACCCATTTGAAGGTTATGGGCAAGGTAGAACAGGTTTAGGCAGTTGTGATTTGTTTTATGCGTATAATATTGGGGGTAAATGGACCAATCCTAAAAACCTAAACAATCCAATAAACACCATGCATTGGGAAACCCAGCCTTCTTTTTCTTCTGATGGAAAAACCTTGTATTTTGTTCGTGGCTTGAAAACTCGGGGTGGAATCAAAAATCAAGACATTTATACTTCTGAATTAAGTGAAGAAGGTACTTGGTCGATTCCAGAGCGTTTAAGCGAGGTGGTAAATACTGTTGGTAGAGAAGAGTCTGTTTTTATACATCCTGATGGTAAAACGCTTTATTTTTCATCTGACGGGCATGTTGGAATGGGTGGTTTGGATATTTACATGACACAAAAAGATGAAAATGGAGTTTGGTCAACCCCTGTAAATTTGGGTTATCCAATCAATACCTTTAATGATGAGAATAGCTTGTTGGTAGATGCTGAAGGTAATTTTGCTTATTTTGCAAGTGACAGAGAGGGCGGTTTTGGTAGTTTAGATTTGTATAAGTTTAAGTTGCCAGATAATATAAAACCAAACATGGTAACGTATTTAGCGGGTAAGGTTTACGATGCAGAAACAAAAGAAGTGTTGCCAGCTCGTTTTGAATTGATAGATTTAAAAACTGGAAAAGTGGCTATTCAATCGTATGCTGATGAAAAAACGGGTGCTTATTTGGTTTGTTTACCAATTAATCAAGATTATGCATTGAATGTTTCTCAAGAAGGATATATGTTCCATTCTGAAAACTTTACTTTAACAGGAGGAACAGTTACTCAACCATTTGAAAAAAATGTTGGGATGAAGAAAATTAAAGTTGGAGAGAGTGTGGTGCTTAAAAATGTGTTTTTTGAAACGGCTAAATTTGATTTAAAAGATAGGTCGAGAGTAGAGTTGGATAAATTGGTGGCGTTTTTAGTGAAAAATCCAAAAATGAAAATTGAGTTGGGCGGTCATACCGATAACGTGGGCGATAAAAAAATGAATCAAGTTTTGTCAGAAAACAGAGCAAAAGCCGTGTTTGAATATTTGGTTAAAAAAGGTATTAATGCTGACCGATTGAGTACCAAAGGTTATGGTGATACGATGCCAATTGCAGATAATGGAACAGACGAAGGTCGAGCAGAAAATCGTAGAACAGAGTTTAAAATTACAGCGAATTAATTTGAAAATTAGTTGGAAGTTGGAAGACAGAAGACGGAAGTTGGTATTGAGCGAAGACTTCCCCTCTTGAGAGGGGGAAGGGGTGTGTTTTTGAAACACTGAAAAACTTAATTAACCTTTAATCCACAAACAAAAAAATGAAAGAAATCGGACATTTTGTAGAATTAGAAGCACTTAAAACCACTCCTCAAGGAATTTATTTAATTACTGACGAGCAAAACGAGATTTTGTTGCCCAACAAATACATTCCAAAATGGTTGGAAATTGGCGATAAAATTGAGGTATTTGTTTATACCGATTCGGAAGATAGACCTATTGCTACAACGCTTATTCCTAAAGTAAAGATTAATGAAATAGCATTACTAAAAGCTGTTGATGTAACCGATTTTGGAGCTTTCTTTGATTGGGGTGTTGAAAAACATTTGTTGGTGCCTTTTTCGGAACAATTTGTAAAAGTAGAAAAGGATAAAAGTTATTTGATTTACTTGTATAAAGATGATGTTACAAATAGAATGGTTGGTACAACCAAGTTTAGCAAGTTTTTAAGAAAAAATCCAATAGAGCTTAAGGTGGGCGATAAAGTTAACTTTATTGTTAGCGGGCAAACCGACATAGGTTATACCATTGTTGTTGAGCAAAAACATTTGGGTATGATTTACAAAAATGAAGTGTTTAAAGATATTCGATTGGGTGATGAGTTTGTTGGCTACGTTAGAAATATCCGTGAAGATTTAAAAATTGATGTAAGCATGAATAGTACTGCTATCGATGAAATTGAAATTTTGTCGAACAAAATTTATGAGAAATTGCTGAAAGAAAAAGGGATTATAAATATTTCTGATAAAAGCAATCCCGATGAAATTTACAACATGTTTCAGGTAAGTAAAAAAGCCTTTAAACGTGCAATAGGTGTATTGTACAGTGAACGAAAAATAAAAATAAATCCAGCAAGTATTGTTTTAGTTGAAAACTAATATTTCTAAAGTTTTAAAACTTTAGAAATGTTTCTAGGAGGTTTTTTCTTTCTCTTTAAATCCTTTTACAATTTCTTCTAAGGTTTTTCCTTGTAATTGAATAGAAGCTTTTGCACCTTCAACCAATGGGTGATCTGGGTACTTGTCGATAAATTCTTGATAGGTTTCTTTGGCTAAAGCATCATCTTTAAGCACATCACCAATAATCATGGCTTTGTAAAATAAGGCAGCACCAGCATGTTTATCTTTTGGGTCGCGTTCTAAAAGCATGTTAAAGTATTTAATGGCATCGTAAGGTCGGTCTAATGCTTTGCAAAGTTCTCCTGCTTTAAACATGTATTCTTTCGATATATCGTAATAACTGTCATGTTGTATGAAATTATCGTAAGCAGTTAATAATTTTTCAGCATATTCTTTATGGAACACAAGACTGTCGCTATAAATAAGTTTGGTGTATTTTTCAATTTCACTTACTCTACCTTCATAATTGTTCAAATCTACTTCTTCGTTTTCAGGTGGAGTAACTTCAACTTTTCCTTCGTTGTTTGTTTCACAGCTTAATAACGTAAATAAAATAATGCTTAAATAAATGTAATTTTTCATGGCTTAATTTTATTGTTTACCCTTTACTAAAGGGAATTTCATTCTATAATTTACTTTAACATTTCCTTTGGCAATATCGTTAAGTTTACCTTTTAATAACTGTTTTTTTAATGGGTTTATTTTGTCGGTAAACAAAACTCCTTCAATATGGTCGTATTCGTGTTGTATTATTCTGGCAGGTAATCCAGTTAGTTTCTCTTCTATCAATTCAAATTTTTCATTGTAGTATTCAACTATCAAGTCGGGTTGACGACTAACATCCTCTCTAATGCCAGGTATGCTCAAGCATCCTTCTTCAAACTTCCATTCCTTACCTGTTTCTTCAATAATTATGGGGTTGATAAAAACACGTTTAAAATCGCGTAAGCCTTCAACATCTTCTTTGTCTTCATCTACAAAAGGAGCTGCATCAACAATAAAAATACGGATAGATAATCCTATTTGAGGAGCTGCTAAACCTACACCTTGCGAATTGTACATGGTTTCAAACATGTCTTCCAGCAATAAGTTTAAATCTGGATAATCTTCATCTATTTCAACGGCTTTTTTTCTTAAAACAGGGTCGCCGTAAGCTATTATTGGTCGTATCATGCAACAAAATTAACATTAATTTTTTGTTCCTTTGCACTTCAAAAAATAATCAAACATGAAAAAGCTTGTTGGAGTACTATTTTTACTAGGTGTGTTTGGGTGTTCAAACCAACCTAAAATAGATACTATTGAATTGAATGGTTTTGCACAAGGTACCACGTATCATATTGTTTACATCAACAGTAATGGCGATAATTATCAGAGATCGATAGATTCTTTGCTCATTGAAATAGATAACTCCTTATCTACTTACAACAAAAAATCCATTATTACAAAATTCAATCAGGCAGATTCTATTTTGGAAGTGGATAAGATGTTTTTGGATGTATTTAAGCGTTCAAAAGAAATTTATGCAGCATCAGAAGGTGCTTTTGACCCAACGGTAACGCATTTGGTGAACGCTTGGGGTTTTGGTTTTCAAAATTTAAACAATGCTGATAGTAATACTATAGATAGCCTGCTTAAATTTGTTGATTTTGAATCAATTGAGATTTTTGAAGGAAACAAAGTTATCAAAAATAAAAAAGAATTAATGTTGGATTTTAACGCCATTGCTCAAGGTTATTCGGTTGATGTAATTGCAGATTTTTTAGCCAATAATGGCATTGATAATTACATGGTTGAAATTGGTGGGGAGGTAAAAGCAGTTGGCAAAAATCGAAATCAAAAATTATGGCGAATTGGTATTGATAAGCCAGTTGAAAACGAAACAGCACGAACCATTGAGGCTATTGTAAACCTGAAAAACAAAGCCCTGGCAACATCAGGTAACTACCGCAAGTTTTACGAAAAAGATGGAATTAAATATTCACACACCATTAATCCAAAAACGGGTTACCCTGTTACGCATACCTTATTGAGTGCTACTGTAGTAACCGATAATTGTGCTGTGGCTGATGCCTATGCCACTGTTTTTATGGTGGTTGGCATCGATAAAGCCAAAGAAATATTGAGTAAAAACAACAAGCTGCAAGCCATTTTAATTTTTGAGAACGAAAACAAAAAATTGGAAACCTTTGTTTCGGAGGGGTTAAAGGAGTTTATAGAGTTGAATGACAGTAATTTATAGATAAACAGCTTATTTTTATCTTTCAATTTGTTTTTTAACAAAAAAAATATCAGATTTGTATATACAATAAGTTTAATAAAATTATAAAAAGAAAAAGAGATGGAAGGAACAGAAAACCATGACAGCGACAACAGAAGAGATGAAGTATTTTCTAAATCAGTAAGAGCAGGGAAGAGAACTTATTTTTTTGATGTTAAATCGACCAAAGGCGACGATTATTATTTAACAGTTACCGAAAGTAAAAGAAGATTTAATGCCGATAACGGTAAATTTTTCTTCGAAAAACACAAGTTGTTTTTATACAAAGAAGATTTTGGAAAATTTACTGAAGGCTTAGAAGAAGCCATCAACAAAATTAAAGCGTTGAAATTAGAACAAGGTGAAGAAGTGGTTGAAAAAGTTGCTTCAGACTATACCGATGTGGATTTTGATGATTTAGGCGATAAATAATATTAATCAATTATAGGTATGAGAGAGCCAGCAATTTAATTGCTGGCTTTTTTATTTTAAGCAATACAAATCTATTGACTAAATTTGCTCCTATGCAAACCAAAAACCATATTAGCGACACCATTTGTGCTTTAGCAACAGCTTCTGGCATAGGTGCAATTGCAGTTATACGTTTATCGGGAGCCGATGCCATTACCATTTGCAACAAGTGTTTTTATGGAAAAGATTTAACTACAGTTGATTCGCATACCATACATTTTGGAACGTTACGCGATGGCGATAAAATAGTGGATGAAGTATTGGTGAGTGTGTTTAAAGATAAAAAATCGTTTACAGGCGAAAATGCAGTAGAAATTTCTACGCACGGTTCGCCTTATATACAGCAACAAGTGTTACAATTGTTGGTAAAGAATGGAGCAAAAGCAGCAGGACCTGGTGAATTTACTTTACGGGCATTTTTAAACGGAAAATTAGACTTATCGCAAGCCGAAGCGGTTGCAGATGTGATTGCATCCAATTCCGAAGCATCCCACCAATTGGCTATGCAACAAATGCGTGGTGGCTTTAGCCAAGAAATTCAAAAATTACGAGAAGAATTGATACATTTTGCTTCGTTGATAGAGTTAGAGCTTGATTTTAGTGAAGAAGATGTAGAATTTGCTGATAGAGATGATTTAAAGCAATTGGTGGTAAAACTTCAAGACACCTTAGTTAAATTAATACGTTCGTTCAATTACGGTAATGTTATTAAAAATGGCGTTCCTGTGGCTATTGTTGGTGAACCTAATGTGGGTAAATCTACTTTATTGAACGCTTTGTTGAATGAGGAAAGAGCCATTGTTTCTGATATTGCTGGAACAACGCGAGATACCATTGAGGATGAAATAGTAATTAACGGAATAGGTTTCCGATTTATTGATACCGCTGGAATACGCGATACCAAAGATGAAATAGAATCGTTGGGGATTAAAAAATCGTTTGAAAAAATTGATGAAGCTTCGATTGTATTGTTGTTGGTGGATGCTGCGGCAATACCCAAGGCACAATTATTAACCGACATTAAAAACATTGAAAATCGTATTGAAGGTAAAAACAAGCGTTTGGTGGTTATTGCCAATAAAGTAGATAAAGCAGAAAAAGCAATAATTGACGAAAAATTTGACGGTATTGCCAACGTGTTGTTTGTATCTGCCAAAGAAAAACTAAACATTGAAGCGATAAAAGAACAATTGTTTAATTATGTGAATTCTGGTGCATTAAACCAAAACGATGTAATTGTTACCAATGCACGACATTACGAAGCGCTAACACAAGCTAACGAGTTTTTAAGCAAGGTATTGGACGGCTTGGATGTTAACATTACTGGTGATTTCTTAGCCATGGACATTCGTCAATCTTTACACTATTTAGGCCTAATTACAGGCGATATTTCTACTGATGACCTTTTAGATAATATTTTCTCCAAGTTTTGTATCGGAAAATAACTAATTTAGAAACTTCAAAATATAACTAATTTAGTGACTAAAGAATATCAAATAGAAGAAAATTTTATTGAGCAACTCAAAGAGCTCAAATACACCTACCGTTCTGATATTAAGGACAGGAAGGCGCTAGAACAAAATTTCAAAACGAAATTTGAGGCATTGAACCGTGTGCGCTTATCGGAGAGTGAATTTTTACGCTTACGAGAAGAAATCATAGAACCTGATGTTTTTTCAGCTTCTAAAAAACTTAGAGAAAGACAGTATTTTCAAAGAGAAGACGGGACTCCACTTCATTATACGTTGGTCAACATCAAAGATTGGTGTAAAAATGACTTTGAAGTAATCAGTCAGTTACGCATCAATACAGAAAACAGTCATCAACGATACGACATCATTTTGCTGATTAATGGATTGCCTGTTGTGCAAATTGAATTGAAGAAGCTAGATGTTTCACACCGTAAAGCCATGCAACAAATTGTGGATTACAAAAATGATCCTGGCAATGGCTATACAAATACTTTGATGTGTTACATGCAGTTGTTTATTGTAAGTAATGGGTCAAGAACAATTTACTTCTCCAACAATAAGAACCAACACTTTCAATTCAACGCTGACGAACAATTCTTGCCTGTGTATGAATTGGCAGATGTAAATAATCAAAAGATTAATAGACTGGACTTATTTGCCGAGAAATTCTTGTCCAAGTGCACACTTGGGGAAATGATTAGCAAGTACATGGTATTGGTGGAAAGCGAGAAGAAACTGCTCGTGATGCGACCATACCAAGTTTATGCGGTAAAGGCTATTGTGGATTGCATTCACCAGAACCGCGGAAACGGTTATATCTGGCACACCACAGGTAGTGGTAAAACCCTAACTTCATTTAAAGCCTCTACTCTACTAAAAGACAATGCAGATATTGAAAAATGTTTGTTTGTAGTTGACCGAAAAGACCTTGACCGACAAACCCGTGAAGAGTTCAATAAATTTCAGGAAGGTAGTGTAGAAGAAAATACCAATACAGAAACCTTGGTAAGACGTTTACTGTCTACCGACTATGCTGACAAAGTAATTGTTACCACCATTCAAAAATTAGGCATTGCATTAGATAGTACCTACAAGAAAAACTACAAAGAGCGTTTAGAGCCGTTGAGCGACAAACGAATCGTTTTCATTTTTGACGAGTGCCATCGCTCGCAGTTTGGTGAAAATCATAAAGCGATTAAAGAGTTCTTCCCCAATGCACAGTTGTTTGGATTTACAGGAACGCCCATTTTTGAGCAAAATGCCACTTATAGACAAATAACAGGTGAAGAAGAAACATTAAAAACCACAGACGCCATTTTTGAAAAGCAGTTGCACGCTTATACCATTACGCATGCAATAGATGATAGAAACGTTCTTAAGTTTCATATTGACTATTTTAAAGGTGAAGGAACTGTAAATGCTAAACCAGGAGAAGCAATTGCCCAACAAGCCGTTGCAGAAGCGATTATCGACAAACACAATGCAGCCACAAATCAACGAAAATTCAATGCGGTGTTGGCAACGGCCTCTATCAATAATGCCATTGAATACTTCCGTTTGTTCAAAGCCATTCAGGAACAAAAGAAAAGTGAGGATGAAGATTATGTTCCGCTCAATATCGCTTGCGTATTTTCTCCGCCAGCCCAACTGATTGCTCAAAATGGCGACCAACAAAGCCAAAAGAATGCAGCTGATATTAAGCAGCTTCAGGAAGATTTAGCACAGGAGAAAGAAGACAACAAGCAAAATCCTGAAGAGAAGAAACAAGCACTGATAGAAATCATTGCCGATTACAACAAACAGTTTGGCACTAATCACGACATCAACAATTTTGATATCTACTATCAGGATATTCAAAGACGCATCAAAGACCAGAAATTCACCAATAAGGACTATCCGCATAAAAACAAAATTGATATTACCATAGTGGTAGATATGTTGCTCACAGGTTTTGATTCCAAATACTTGAATACGCTGTACGTGGACAAAAACCTGAAATATCATGGATTGATTCAGGCATTTTCACGAACCAATCGGGTATTGAACGATACCAAGCCTTATGGGAATGTACTCGATTTCCGTTCGCAACAAGAAGCCGTAAACCAAGCCATAACCCTCTTCTCTGGTGAAGATGGAAGTAAAGCCAAAGAAATTTGGATGGTGGATCCTGCTCCAGTGGTGATTGACCAATACCAAAAGGCAGTGGAAGCTTTGGGCGATTTTATGAAAGAACACAACTTGGTAAATGAACCACAAGAAGTTTACAACCTTCGTGGAGATGCTGCGAAGATTGCTTTTGTAAAAAACTTTAAGGAAGTGCAGCGATTAAAAACCCAACTCGACCAATACACTGATTTGGATGAAAAGCAGCAAGAAACTATTGAAGCCATTCTACCCAAAGATAACTTGCAAGAGTTTAGAAGCTCGTATTTAGAAACGGCCAAACAACTACGAGAAATACAACAAAAAGAAGGTGGTGATGCACCCGAAGACATTCAACAATTAGATTTTGAGTTTGTTCTCTTCGCCTCTGCGGTGATTGATTACGATTACATCATGAGCCTGATTGCCGATAGTACACAGCAAAAACCCTCTAAGCAGAAAATGTCCAAGACTCAGGTAATTAGTTTGCTGAAATCCAACTCCAACCTAATGGAAGAAGAGGAAGATTTGACAGACTACATCAACAGTTTGGACTGGGAAAGCGGAAAAGATGTTGATGCACTCCGCCAAGGATATGAAACCTTTAGAGTAGAGAAATACGACAAAGAACTGGCTAAGATTGCCAACGACCATGGATTGCAAACAGCAGCCTTAAAAACCTTTGTAGAGCAGGTTATGAACCGAATGATTTTTGACGGAGAAAAGCTCACTGACCTGATGGAACCCTTGGAATTGGGTTGGAAATAGCGCAGCAAAGCAGAAATAGCCTTGATGCAGGACTTGGCACCCCAATTAAAAAAACTAGCCCAAGGGCGTGAAATTTCAGGATTAGCAGCTTATGAGTAAGGAGATGAAATTAATACCTGAATTGCGTTTTCCAGAGTTTGAAAAGGAAGGAGAATGGAAAATCGAATCAATAAATGATTTGTGCGAGATATTAAACAATATCCGAAAGCCTGTTACAAGTAGCGACAGGAAATCAGGTGAGTATCCATATTATGGTGCAAGCGGAATAATTGATTTCATAGATGACTATCTTTTTGAAGAGCAACTTTTGCTAGTTGGCGAAGACGGAGCAAAATGGGGTTCTTTTGAAAACACTGCATTTTTGGTAAAGGGAAAATATTGGGTTAATAATCATGCCCACGTTCTGAAACCAATTGGAATTGATGATAAGTTACTTGAAAGCTATCTTGTCAAACTTGACTTACAACCTTATATCACTGGCGCTGCACCGCCCAAGTTAACTTTAGGGAAATTAAAAGAGATTCCTGTTCCAACACCTCAAAAACCCCAAGAACAACAAAAAATCGCCTCTTGCCTTTCTTCTTTAGATGAGCTGATTGCCGCCCACAGCGATAAGC
Organism: Flavobacteriales bacterium; assembly: GCA_020635795.1. Lineage (NCBI taxonomy): Bacteria > Pseudomonadati > Bacteroidota > Flavobacteriia > Flavobacteriales > Flavobacteriales bacterium. The sequence goes on along the minus strand of JACJZD010000001.1, from coordinate 1,380,949 downwards.
TGGACGCTCTCAAAGACCACAAAAAAGGCTTGATGCAAAATCTTTTCCCGCAAGATGGTGAAACTGTGCCTAAGGTTCGTTTTTCGGAGTTTGAAGGTGATGGGGATTGGCTCCCGACAACTGTCGAAGACAACTGTCTTGTTAAGGGTCGAATTGGATATAGAGGATATACAACTCAAGATATAGTAGGTCAGGGAGAAGGAGCGTTAGTACTTGGCGGAAAGCATATCCAAAATCAACTACTTGAATTAAAAGACCCAACATATCTTAGTTGGGATAAGTATTACGAATCTCCAGAAATTATGGTCGAAGTTGGGCACATTATTTTTTCTCAAAGAGGAACATTAGGAGATTGTGCAATAATTGACAGAGAAATAGGACCAGCAACTATAAACCCAAGTATGGTTTTAATTAAAAATATAACTTGTGATGCTCGATTTCTCTATTACATTTTAATTGGAGATTGCATTCAAGAGGAAGTTCGAAAAAACAGGTCAAACGGTGCAATTCCTATGCTTTCTCAAAAGCAAATCAAGGAATTTTCTTTTCTAATTCCTGAACCTCAAGAACAACAAAAAATAGCTTCCTGTCTTTCGGCATTAGACGCATTAATCACTGCACAAACAGAAAAAATAGAGCAATTGCAGCAGTATAAAAAAGGTTTAATGCAGGGCTTGTTTCCAAAAATTGAAAATTAAGATATGGCAACAACAAACTTCAATAACCTTACGGAAGTAGTTTCCGAATTCCGAAAATATCTCACAGGAGATCATAGAACGCTAAAGGATGTGATTCTTTTCTATGCATACAACGGAACTGGTAAGACGAGATTATCCATGGAATTCAAGGAATTGGGCAAATCGATTAATCCGCCAAGAGACACTTTGTACTTCAATGCTTTCACTGAAGATTTATTCTATTGGGATAATGACCTAGATAGTGATGAACATAGAGTTCTATTACTAAACAAGAATTCTCAGTTTTTTGGAGGGATTGAGAATTTAGATATAGACAATAAAATTCGCCCCATACTGCATAATTATAGCGACTTCAATTTTGTGACCGACTTTAATTATGTGAAACCATCTGATGCTGGTAAAGAGAATCCTGAAACATTCTGGGCTATCAGATTTATTAGAGAAGAATTGGTTGAAGGAACTTCACAGAACGTTGAAAACATTAAAATATCCCGAGGTGAAGAAAATCTCTTTATCTGGTGTTTTTTCCTGGCAATCTATCAACTGGCAATTGATGGTGCTGAAGGCTATGACTGGGTAAAATACATCTACATTGATGACCCTATTTCTTCGCTAGACGAAAATAATGCGATCGCATTAGCATGTGGTTTAGCTTCAATAATGGAAAGTGGTATATATGAGGAAATCGAAGAGGCTGGGGAGAAAAAGAAAGTTGAAAGAGAAAGAAAGGTCAAAGTAGTCTTGTCAACACACCATAGTCTTTTCTTTAATGTTATGTACAATGAAATAAAGATGAAACGGAAAACATTTTTCCTTCATTCAAATGGCTCTCTGGCTTATAAGTTACAGGACACAGATGATACCCCATTTTTTCATCACATAGCCTTGTTGAGTGAATTGGATAAGGTTTCCAAATCTGAGGTGATTCATACTTACCATTTTAATGGATTAAGAACAGTTATGGAAAAAGCAGTGAGCTTTTTCGGCTATGACAAAATTGATAAAGTAATACATGGATTGGAGGATGAAGTACTATTTCATAGAGCCGTGCAGCTCCTTAGTCATGGAAAGTATTCAATTTTTGCTCCATCTCCAATGACAGATGACACAAAAGATTTATTCAAAAAAATTCTTCAAGGATTTCTGGACAAGTACAAATTTAATTTGCCAGAAATCTTTGCACAAGAACAAACAACAGCTGAACAATGACACAAAAAGAACAACATAAAAAACTAGGCGATACCCTTTGGGGCATTGCAAATGATTTAAGAGGTGCCATGAATGCAGATGATTTCCGTGATTACATGCTTTCGTTTTTATTTCTACGCTACCTATCGCACAACTACGAAGAATCTGCAAAAAAGGAGTTGGGTTCTGATTATCCGAACGCTGAGGAGAAAAAAATAAAGGTCGTTGATGATGAATCGGGCAAAGAAGAAGAAATCACCATTGAAGTTTCGCCCTTAACTATATGGTATCGTAACAATGAGAAAGATGCTCCAGAATTTGAAAAGCAGATGCGCAGGAAGGTGCATTATGTAATAGAACCAAAACATCTTTGGAGTAATATTTCCGAACTCGCACGAACACATAGCGAAGATTTATTAATGAATCTTTCTGAGGGTTTTCGCTACATAGAAAATGAGTCTTTTGAAAATTCGTTTCAAGGGCTGTTTTCAGAAATTAACCTTGACTCTGAAAAACTCGGTAAAACGTATAAAGAGCGAAATGATAAATTATGTAAGATAATCAGCAAAATAGCCGATGGTATCAAGAGGATGTCATCTGATGCCGATGATTTAGGGAATGCGTATGAATATTTGATTGGTCAGTTTGCAGCAGGTTCGGGAAAAAAAGCAGGCGAGTTTTATACGCCACAACAAATCTCAACCATCCTTTCTGAGATTGTCACCTTAGACAGTCAAGACCCATCCACAGGCAAGAAAAGTAAGTTGGACAAAGTATTGGACTTTGCCTGCGGTTCAGGTTCCTTATTGTTGAACATACGCAAACGTATCAAAGACAATGGCGGTACAGTAGGCAAAATTTACGGACAAGAGAACAACATCACTACCTACAACTTGGCACGAATGAACATGCTTTTACATGGTATGAAGGACACGGAATTTGAAATCTATCATGGTGACACTTTAAAAAATCAGTGGGACATTTTGAATGAAATGAATCCTTCCAAAAAAACAGAATTTGATGCGATAGTTGCCAATCCACCTTTCAGTTTACGTTGGGAACCGAATGATACTTTGGCAGAAGATTTCCGTTTTAAAAGCTATGGTTTAGCCCCAAAATCAGCAGCGGATTTTGCATTCCTTTTACACGGTTTTCATTTCTTAGGAAAAGAAGGAACAATGGCTATTATTTTACCTCATGGTGTATTATTCCGTGGTGGCGCAGAAGAACGAATTCGTGAAAAGCTGTTGAAAGACAACAATATTGACACGGTAATTGGCTTGCCTTCTAACCTATTTTATTCAACAGGAATTCCAGTTTGTATTTTGGTACTAAAAAAATGCAAAAAAGAAGATGACGTGCTATTCATCAATGCCAGTGAGCATTTTCTGAAAGGAAAAAGGCAAAATGAACTTTCAAAAAAGAACATTGCAAGTATTGTAGAAACTTACAAGTACAGAAAAGAAGCTGAACGCTATTCTCGAAAAGTCTCCATGGAAGAGATTAAAAACAATGGCTACAACCTGAACATTTCAAGATATGTGAGTACGGCTGAGGATGAAGTGCAAATTGACTTAGGAGAGGTAAATGAAAAGCTGACTGCTATTAATGAGCGTATTAAAACAAACACCGAAAAACACAATGGATTTTTAAAGGAGTTGGGGTTAAAAACAATTTGAGGATGAAATTCTAAACCAATTATTTTTTAAAGATGAAATGAGTTCTAATTGAAGAAATATAAAATTTACTCTTCTTTCGACTTATTCAAAATCTCTGTCAGTCTTAGTTTTCGTTGCGCTGTGGTTTCTTTGAGCTTATTCTTTTTCTGATCCATTAACTTGGAGTGTTTTGCCTTGTTTTTGGTATTTTTCTGTTTGGTCATAATTAAATATCCCCTTTAATTATCGAATAGACCAATGTTTTGGTTAATTCAGCTCCGTTGGCTTTGGTTCTAATGTCGTTAAACAAAAACCTAAAATCGCACTCAGTAGCAAAATTACTACAACCATAAGCAGTTTTACCTTTTACTATTTTTCCTTTACCACATTTAGGACAAAGTAATTCATTCTCAGGTTTTTTTGGCTTTTTACTTGCAGTTGTTGTTTCGGTTAATTGCAATTCAAAATGTTCGTTAAAACCCACCGTGCCATCAGTTTTTCCAACATCAGTTTTAAATCCTTTTATGGTACTGGTTTTACCTTTTTGTAGTAATTGTAACAGTTGTTTTTCGGTTAATTTTTTACCCATAAAACTAAAAGGCAACACAAATTTGCAGCCGTTAGCATAATCGCTACAACCGTAAGCGTTTTTACCTTTTAACAATGAGCCTTTTTTGCACTTTGGACAAGTTTGTTCGCTAAGCTTGTTTTTGTCTTTGCTTGTTTTTGCAGGCTTATTATCGGTAATAGCCGAAATTTGAGCGCGGTCTTTTTCCATACGTACTTCGTACACCAAATGATCCACCATTTGTTTCATGTTTTTAATAAACGTACCCGCATTGTATTTTCCCTGCTCAATTTCTTTCAATTGTTTTTCCCAACTACCCGTCAATTCAGCCGAAGTCAACAATTTGTTTTGTATGGTGTCAATCAACTGTATGCCAGTTGAAGTTGGTACCAATTGTTTTTTGTTTCGCTCAATATACTTGCGTTTAAACAGGGTTTCAATAATGTTGGCTCGAGTAGAAGGTCGCCCAATACCATTGTCTTTCATCAATTCACGCAATTCTTCATCGTCAACTTGTTTGCCAGCAGTTTCCATGGCACGCAATAAGGTTGCTTCGGTAAACATGTTGGGTGGTTTGGTTTCTTTTTCTAAAAACGATGGTTCGTGAGGTCCTTTTTCGCCTTCAACGAAATTGGGTAGGAGGTTGCTCTCTTTTTCCTCTTCGGTTTCTTCAATGCCATCAAAAACCACTCTCCAGCCTTTTTCAATAATTTCTTTACCCGTGGTTTTAAAACTTACTTCGTCGGCAGTGCCAATAACTGCGGTGTTGCTAACTGAACAATCGTCGTAAAAAACAGCAATAAAACGTTTGGCTATAATGTCGTAAACCTTTTGTTCGTTTAAGTTTAACTGAGTTTCAACTCCTGTAGGAATAATAGCGTGGTGGTCAGTTACTTTTTTATCGTTAAATACTTTGGTCGATTTACGTATTTTCTTACCCAATAAAGGCTGCGTTAAAACGCTGTAATTGGAAAGGTTTTTAAGGATGTCGTTTACTTTTGGGTAAATGTCGTTGGGTAAAAACGTGGTATCAACTCTAGGGTAGGTAACTACTTTTAATTCGTATAGCTTCTGAACAGTTTTTAAGGTGTCATCGGCAGAGAAACCAAACCTATTGTTGCAATACACTTGCAAGCCCGTTAAATCAAATAATTTAGGTGCGTATTCGTTTCCTGCTTTCTTGGTAACCGATACAATTTCAAAATCAGCAGCTTTTACTTTGTCGGCAAATTTTTGTCCTTCTTCTTTAGTGGTAAAACGCCCTTCTTCGCAATTAAAAATGGTTTCTCTATAAACGGTTTGTAATTCCCAAAAGGGGGTAGGTTTAAAATTTTCAATTTCTTTAAAGCGGTTTACCACCATTGCTAATGTTGGTGTTTGAACTCTTCCAATAGATAATATTTGTTTGTGTCCTCCGTGTTTTAAGGTGTACAAACGTGTGGCGTTCATGCCCAATAGCCAATCGCCAATGGCACGAGAAAAACCTGCGTAATACAAATTGTCGTATTGTTGCGATGGTTTTAGTTTTTCAAAACCTTCTTTAATGGCTTCGGTGGTTAACGATGATATCCATAATCGTTTTACTTCACCTTTGTAACCTGCTTGTTCAATTACCCATCGTTGAATCAATTCTCCTTCTTGCCCAGCATCACCACAGTTAATCACCAATGTAGCTTTATCAAATAAACTTTTTACAATGCTGAATTGCTTTTGAATACCTCCATTGTCAACTACTTTGGTTTTAAACTTATCGGGCAACATGGGTAAGCTGTTCAGGTTCCAACTTTTCCAGTTGCTATAATAATCGTTGGGTTCAAACAAAGTGCATAAATGACCAAAGGTATAAGTCACATAATAGCCATTGCCTTCAAAATAGCCATCTCGTTTAGTGTTTGCACCTAAAACAGATGCAATTTCGCGAGCTACGCTGGGTTTTTCGGCTATACAAACTTTCATGGTTTAATTATCTTACCCTTAATTTTTCACCAATTTGTAATATTTTGTTTCTAGAAATTCTATTTAATCGACAAATGGTATTTATGGAAGTACCATATTTTCTGGCAATCTGACCTAAGGTATTACCGCTTCTCACGGTATGGTACTGAATTTCTTTGAGTAATTTAAGTTCCTTTCTGTAAGCAAAAGTGCATTTAGAGATGCTTAAGGTATCGTAATGTGTTGTAAAATTTTCAAAAGCAATAATATCTCGAGGGTCTATGGCTTCGTCAAAATAACGGATTTCAAAATGTAAATGGCTTCCGTAAGACCGACCAGTATTTCCACCCAATCCAATTACGGTTCCCGAAGAAACGGTTGAATCAACATCAACAAAACGTTTTGAAAGGTGACCGTAAATGGTTTCTAATCCGTTGTTGTGACGAATAACAATAACATTCCCGTAAGATTTGCTGTACGTTGAAATTCTAACTTTTCCGTTAAAAGCACTTACAACAGTATCGCCCGTGTTTAAATCAATATCTGTTCCGTAATGGTAACGCCATCTTCTTCGTCCAAATTCTGAGGTAACATTACCTTTAACAGGATGTGTATAAAAATCGTTACTATCATTTAATACCACAATTAACGAGTCTTTAACTTTTGAAAAATCGAATTTTCTGTTGTGAATGTCATCAGTAACCCAATCGTAAAAATCAGTTGAATCAGAAGTTTCGTTTATGATATCTAAAAACTCATCAAAACGATGTATTAATAAAATGCCATCTTTTGTGGTATCAATGGAAGTGGTATGTACGCTATTTTTTTTAGTGCCTGATGAATCACTTTCTAGGGTGTAGGCTCTTGACTGAAGGCTGAGAAGTACTAATGTTACAAATGAAATGATGATTTTTTTCATAGACCACAAAAGTAGGTAAATAAGCTAAGTTGGAGAAACGAAATTATTAGAATTAAATAGGTCTTTATACAGATTTAAACAAAGCTCTTTCTTTTGAAGTTAAAAAAGCCCATGCCACAATTCGGCTCATTTTATTGCCTTGCTGCATAGGGATGGTCATTGTTTCAAGAGCATTACAATTTTTCAGTTCTTGATATACCGCCGTTAAATTCGATTCTTTTGATATAAGTGTAGAAAACCAGCAGCATGAGTTGCCAAATTGTTTGCTTTCGTTAATCATTCTTTTAACAAATCCAATTTCACCATCTTCAGTCCATAATTCATTATGTTGCCCACCAAAATTCAACACCAGTTTGGGTGTTTTTGTTCCTTTTAAATTTTTCAGTTTTCTTGAAGTTCCTTCTTTTGCCTCAATTTCCGATGAATGAAAAGGAGGGTTACAAATGCTTACATCAAATTTTTCGCCTGTTTGTATAATGTTATTGAACAATTCTTTTGGGTTGGTTTGTAAACGAAGGGTTACATTTTTCGCTAAACGACTGTTTTGTTTTACGATTGTTTTTGCTGATTCTAAAGAAAGCGGATTTATTTCAGCACCTACAAAACTCCAACCGTATTCACTATTTCCAATTATTGGATAAACACAATTAGCACCTACGCCAATATCTAATATTTTAACAGCGTTACCTGTGGGTATTTTACTTTGATGGCTTTTGCTTAATAAATCAGCAATGTAATGGATGTAATCTGCTCTTCCTGGTATAGGCGGACACAAAAAATCTTTAGGAATATCCCAAAATTTAATGTCGTAGTAATGTTTTAAAAGTGCTTGATTTAAGGTTTTTACGGCATCTGGATTAAAAAAATCAATCGATTCGTCATTTAATTTATTGATTAATACAAAAGGTTTTAATTCAGGACAAGTTTTAACTAAAAGCGAAAAATTGTATCGTTCTCGATGTTTGTTTCTCGGGTGTAATGCTAATTTCTCTTTAGGATGAACCTTTTTATGAGTCATTATTTTGATGCAGGATTTTTTGGAGGCATTGGTCCACGTAAATGAATAATTAAACCATTTAAAAAATTACGTAACAATTGGTCGCCACATTCCATGTATTTAGGATGGTCTTCGCTTCTAAAAATAGCCCCTAACTCGCTAGTAGTTATATTAAAATCAACCAATTTGCAAATGTCAACAATGTCGGTATCTCTTAATTTATGAGCTACACGTAATTTTTTTAAGATGTCGTTGTTGGATAAAGCCATTATTCTAGAATTGTTTTAACCCTACCTACAACACCGTTTTCTAGTATTACTTTAATGCCGTGTGGATGAGTAGGTGAGTTGGTTAATATTTTTTTAACTATGCCAGACGTTAAATTTCCAGTTCGTTGGTCTTGTTTTTGAACCACTTCAACACTTATTCCTATTTGTACGTTTTTGCGAAAGTTTCCTGCTGACATAAATGATAATCTAGTTTAACAAAGTTAGTCAATTACTTTGCCCAGTCGTAAACAAATTTTAAGATGAGTAAAAAAACAATCAGTAAATAAAATCGTCTAATAAATTTGTTACCCTTTTTAAATGCCATTTTAGCCCCTAAATAAGAGCCTAACATATTGCTCATAGCTAATGGTATGGCTATTTTATAAACAATGTTGCCAGAAATAACAAAATAGATTAAGGCAGAAATGTTGGTAGCTATATTTATCATTTTTGCATGAGCAGAAGCCATTAAAAATTCCATTCCAAACAAAGTAATAAAAATTAAAATTAGAAAACTACCTGTTCCAGGTCCAAAAAAGCCATCATAAAAACCTAGAAATAAGCCCACTAATGCCGAATAAAAATAGCTGTTGGTATTTAATACTTTTTTTGTTTCGTATTGCCCTAGTTCTTTTTTAACCAAGGTATAAATAAACACCATTACCAATAACCCGAAAATAATTGGTTTTATCAAGTCGTTACTTAAAAATGTAATGAGCCAAGCACCAAGCATTGATGATAAAACAGCGGTAATAATGCCCGGTAATAAAAGTTGGTAATTAATTTTTACAAGTTTCATGTATTTAAAAGTGGCGACGACAGTTCCGCTAAAACCAGAAAACTTGTTGGTACCCATTAAACTTGGAATGGCATACTGAGGCATAAATAAAATTAAAGCAGGTAATTGTATTAATCCACCTCCACCTACAACTGCATCGGTAAACCCTGCTACAAAAGCCAGTAAAAGCACAACAATAAGGTCTTGAAAAATCAAAGTAATGTTAAAAGTATTGTGTTAATTCTAAAGAATGAAGCAACAAATAAAGTTAATATTTATTGAAAAGTAAATACTCTATCAATAAAAAAATATGATATTATCGTTACATTTGTGCCTTGTTTTAAAAACACAAATTATGATAGATATTTTTGAAAAAATCAAAAACAATAGAGGCCCATTAGGTAAATACTCAAAAGAAGCACATGGTTACTTTGCTTTTCCAAAGTTAGAAGGTGAGTTAAACAGTAGAATGACATTTAGAGGAAAACAAGTTTTACAATGGAGTTTAAATAATTATTTAGGTTTAGGAAATCACCCTGAAATTAGAAAAACGGATGCAGAAGCTTCTGCACAATGGGGGTTAGCTTACCCAATGGGAGCTAGAATGATGTCGGGTAACTCAAACTTACACGAACAATTAGAAGCTGAATTGGCTGCATTTGAACAAAAACAAGATGCAATTTTATTAAACTTTGGTTATCAAGGTATGGTATCGGCAATCGATTGTTTAGTAGATAGAAACGATGTGATTGTTTACGATGCTGAATCACATGCTTGTATATTAGATGGTGTTCGTTTACATCAAGGTAAGCGGTTTGTTTACCAACACAACAACATGGAAAGCCTAGCTAGTATGCTTGATAAAGCTACTCGTATAGTTGAAAAAACAAATGGTGGTATTTTGGTTATTACTGAAGGTGTGTTTGGAATGTCGGGTAATCAAGGTAATTTAAAAGACATCGTTGCTTTAAAATCGAAATACAATTTTAGATTGTTTGTTGATGATGCTCATGGTTTTGGTACTATGGGTAAAACAGGAATGGGTACAGGTGAGGCTCAAGATTGCCAAGCTGGAATTGATGTATATTTTGGAACATTTGCTAAAGCGATGGCTAGTATTGGTGGTTTTATAGCTGCCGATGAACAAGTTATTGAGTTTATGCGTTACAACATGCGTTCACAAATTTACGCTAAATCAATGCCTATGCCTTTAGTGGTTGGTAATTTGAAAAGGTTGGAAATGTTAAGAACCATGCCTGAGTTAAGAGAAAAACTTTGGACAGTAGCTAATGCTGTTCAGAAAGGATTTAAAGATAATGGTTTTAATATTGGAACAACCAATACTCAAGTAACTCCGGTAATTTTAAATGGAGATATTCCAGAGGCAACCAACTTAATTTTGGATTTAAGAGAAAACTATAACTTATTCTGTTCTATTGTAGTTTACCCTGTTGTTCCTAAAGGTGTTATTATGTTGAGAATTATACCAACAGCTGTCCATTCTATGGAAGATGTAAAATATACGATTGATACTTTTAAAACAGTTAAAGAAAAATTAGAAAAAGGCGAATATCGTTCTGAACATATTGCTGCAGTTTCTAAGTAATAGAATCAAGTATAAATAAAAAAGCGGGAAGATATCTTCCCGCTTTTTTATTTATACTATTAATTTTTTATAAAGGCCATTTTGGAGTATCTTCATCTTTCCATAAAACGCCCCATTGAACTTCAGAAAGTTTACCATGTTCAAACCAAAAATTAATACTCGAAGCAACAATGCTCATTAATACTTGGTCGTCTTCCATTTCTTCCATTTCAACATCACCCAATTGTAATGGTGCAATAAGTTCTTCCACTTGAGCAACTGTCATTCCAATTACTTTTTTACCTTCTAAAGTGGCAATTGGCGAACTAGTTGATAATGTTGTAAGTTTCCAGTCATCTTCTTCATCAAAAGATGCAGAGATTTCAAAATTATCATAATGCCAAGCTTCAGTTAGATATTCATCATCATCTCCAGCATTGTAGTTGTCAATTTCGGTAGGTTCGCCCAATTGTTTTTTAAATGTGCCTCTTGAAATACCAAACAAAATATTGTTTAAACCTCTTCCGATTTTAATTTCTTGTGAGTTTTCCATTTTAATTTTAAGAATAATAGATTTTATTTAATGTTTAATTTTTTCTTCATTTCTGGTGATAAAGCATCTTTATGAACCATAAAATCAATGGTTTTATATTTTACATAAGCTTCTGACGCGTAAAAGTAACCACTCGTATAATTCTCTTTACCCCAAGAGTTTTTTACGATGTAATATTTCGTTCCTTTTTGGTCTTTTACAATTCCAGTAATGTGCATACCGTGGTCGTCTTGTGTTTCGTAATTATCAAAAGCTACTTGACGCATTTCTTGAGTAATTTCTAATTCCTTTACGGGCTCATCAAAGGCATTGCTTACTTTTTCTGCGCCAGCATCACTAAAGTGTTTGTTATCTCTACCTGATACCGAAATAGTTGCTTCATCCTCAGGAACTATAGCTAAGCCATTACTGAACGAAAAACCTTTTTCAGAAACATCGCTACCCCATGCGATTGAGTAACCTTTCATTACAGCATCATTCATAATTTGTTCCATTTCATTTAACGGAACATTATAAATAGTACCAAAATTCCAGTTATCTGGCACCTCAATAGCAAAAGTTTCGTAAAATGGGTGATGAGTGTATGAACCAATAACGACATAATCGTCCATGTTTAAGCCTAAGCTAGCTGCATAAGTTTTTGGTGTATATTTTTTACCTTGATATTCAAATTCGGTTGGTACTTTACCAAAGTAAGCGTCTAAAATTCCATTGATAGCATTTTGCCATGATGGAGTAAGCTTACGTTGTGGATTTTTAACAATTTGTTCAACTGTTGCTTTTAAAATAGCGTCCAATTCAGCATGGTTATGTTTTTCTTCGCCGTAGTTTAAACCTTTGTAAATTTCTTCTGGTACAATACCGTATTTTTTTATGGTATGAGGTATATCGTGAAAAGCTCCACCAGCTGCAAAATTAATGGTACCGTGCATTCTAACATAATTTATAGCTTTATCTAAGTATGCGTTTCTTACAATAAACATTTCTGATAAAGAGACAGGTTTTTTACCTTTTCTAATAATTTCAGATTCTAAAAATGAAAGAGAAGAAAACGACCAACAAGTACCTGTCCGTCCCTGACTTTGCACATCTAAAGCTTCGATGTCCTTTACCAAAGAGAAAAAGTAATGTCCGTCTTTTTTGTTTTTTAAGGTATCGGTTTGAGCTAAAGAAGTTAACGAAAGTATTGAAATTGATAGGGTAGTAATTATTATGTTTTTTATCATCATGTTTTAATTTTGTATTTCAAATTTAAAGAATAACATTTTTAATACTGGTTATTGTATCGTTTTTTTCCAACATCTTTTTCTTTTGTGTTGGATATTGTCGTAGTTTTTCCAGTTTTGAATCACTTTTTGATTGGTTTCAAAAATTCCAGTAGTTTCCATTTCTTTTACTCCAAATTCTTCCATTACAGCATGTAATTCGTAAAACAAAACTGCAGTTACTCCTTTGGCTTGATATTGTGGTAAAATACCAGTTAACATTAAGTCAATAACTTTTGGATGTTTTAGTGCTTTGTTAATGTGGTACCATCCAAATGGAAATAGTCGTCCATTTGCCTTTTGTAATGCTTCTGAAAGTGAAGGTAGACCAATAATAAATGCGATTAAGTTTTCATCTTCATCAAATACTAACTTAACGAATCTCGGATTTAACATCATTAAGTATCTTTTCACATAGTAATCAATCATTTCCTTATCGAGGGCAACAACACTATGTAAATCTCTGAAAGCTTCGTTTAAAATTTCAAACAATTGAACGGCATAAACTTTTAGTTCAGAACTTTTGGTAAAACTTTTAACGGTTACTTTACTTCGTTGTTTTACAATCTCGGCGCCTCTTTTTGCTTTTTCAGGCATCCCATCAAAAAATAAACGAAATTCAATCCAGTCGATTTTTTTATCGTAACCCAATCTAACCAATTGTTCCTGATAATATGGTAAATGGTATTCAGATGCAGCAGAGGGTAGGTGCTCAAAACCTTCGACTAACATGCCTTGATGGTCTAAATTGGTAAAACCTAGAGGACCTTCAATTTCTGTCATACCTTTTTCTTTCATCCATTTTTCAGCAACAGAAAACAATGCATCAACAACACCATTGTCGTTAATAAATTCGGCTCTTGTAAATCGCCCCGTTTTTTCACCAGTCTTCTCAATGTATTTGTGATTTATGATGGATCCAATTCTGCCAACAACTTTACCATCTTTATAAGCATTCCAAAATTTTGCCTCACAAAATCTAAAAGCAGGATTAAACTCCGCTTTCAAGGCTTTTATTTCATCTTTAATAATAGGTGGTATCCAGAAGTTGTTGCCTTTGTAGATGCTAAACTGAACATTCACAAAATCTTTGTGTTCTTTGTCGGATATTACTTCTTTTATTTCTATAGCCATTTTGTAATGTTTAAAAATCAAATGGAAATTATTCCTGAACTTTTTGAAGATTACTTTTTAATACTGTCTGTTCAATTAATTTTTCCAAATCTTTTAATTCTTCAGGTCCGTATCTACGGTTTGTTATTTTTTTTGATTTGGAATTTAAAAACACTTCAGTTATACAAGAAGGAATGTCAGTTGCAGGACTATCATAATTATCTTCTAGCTCAAAAAATTGAACTTCTTCAATTTTAGTTTTGATATTTTCAAGTTCAACTTCAGATATTTTAGAACTATAAGTACCAAGATAATCAACAAAACTTTTACCAATAAAAGTAACACTTCCATCTGATAAAATCTCTAAGTTGTAACTTGGGCAAGGGCCATAACATGGTGTTTTCTGCATTTTAATAAACGAAGAAACGGGAGTGTTAGTAGGAGTCTTTTTTTCTTGTGTTTTACAAGCAAAAAATGTGATAAAAAATAAGAGTGTAAAAAGAAGGGTTATTTTGTTTTTCAACATCATTATTTTCTTTTGTTTTTATTTTGTTGTAAAGCTTGAGCATCTTTCATTTTTTGCTCAAGTTTAGCTGCAAAACCTGATTTTTTTACTGGTTTTGCTTTATTGGCTTCAAGTTTCGATAATATTTTTTTCTCGTCAACAATCCATTTACGGATAATCCATTGTTGTGCAATTGTAATAACGTTTGCGATTAGATAATAAAAACTTAAACCTGCAGCGTAGCTATTAAAAAAGAATAACATCATAACGGGCATCAAGTAAGTCATTATTTTCATTTGCGATGCCATCATCCCGTCCATACCAGCACCAGCGGTCATTTGACTATTTGCTTTGGTATAAAATATCATAGATATAGCCATTAATAAGGTGAATAAACTTACGTGGTCGCCATAAAAAGGAATGTTAAATGGTAATTGATAAATGGAATCGTAAGTAGATAAATCTTCTGCCCAAAGGAAACTTTTTTGACGTAATTCAAAAGTTGCAGGGAAAAAGCGGAATAAGGCGAATAAAATTGGCATTTGAATAAGCATAGGAATACATCCTGCTAGTGGATTAACTCCAGTTTGTCGGTACAACGACATGGTAGCTTGTTGCAATTTCATTTTATCGCTACCAATCTTTTCTTTTAAAGCATCAATCTGAGGTTTTAAAACCCTCATTTTTGCACTGCTCAAATAAGTTTTCCAAGTAATAGGGAAAAGCACCAATTTAATGATAAGAGTTAAAAGTAAAATGATGATACCAATTTGCAAACCTGTCATGTTTAAAACATTAAACACAGGTCTAATTAAAATGGCATTTACCCAGCCAAAAATTCCCCAACCATAATTCATGGTTTTGTCTAAATCATACCCAATTTCTTTAAAGCCTTCGTATTGATTTGGACCAAAATAATATTGTAACTCATATTTCTGTTTAGCACCATCAGTAATTGGAATAGTAAGATTGGTAGCCATTCCTTGCACATAGTTTGTTGTTTGGAATTCAGGAATGTCAATCGTTTCAATTGTTGCGTCAGTTTTATCAAAAGGTTGTGATTTTGAAATTAAGGTAGCATTAAAATATTGTTGTTTAAACATTACCCAATCGACTGAGGCTACCAAGTTTTCTTTTTCATACTTCATTTCGTTGATGTAATCTACATCGCCGTTGTTGTATTTGTAATAAATGGTGCTTATTTGTTTTTGGTTCTGTATTGTTTTTTCCTGATTAGGGGTAAACATGCTCCAGTTTACAAATAAATTAGAATGTGGAGCTAAAATATCGTTAAAACCAACCGTTTCAATATCAAAATCTACTAGATAAGAACTTCCGTGTAGGGTATATTTAAAGGCTAAATATTCTTTTTTAGAGTTACCATAAAGCTTTAAGGTAAATGTTTTAGCATGATCTCCTGTAACATTAAATTCTTTGTCGTTAGTTTCAAAAAATAAGTCTTCGGTATTGATGGAACGAATTGAATTTCCGCTTGTAATACCAGGAATGGTTAATTCAATATTAAAACGAGATGAATCTTCGTTAAATAAAATTAAAGGAGTTTTTTGATAGGTTTGAAATTCTTTCAATTCAATAGATGTAATTCGACCACCTTGATTAGAAATGGTCATCTTCATTTTGTCGTTTTCGATAACAAAATGCTTTTGTTCGCCATTTGAAGCATTGGTAAATGGACCAAAAGTGGCAAATTGTTCAATTGTTTTTAATGAGTCGTTAACAAGTACCGAAGTAGAGTCTGTTATTGTAGTATCAATAACTAGCTCAGGTTTTTCTTCAACAATTTGATTGGTATCAATCTGTTCAATTTTTGCTTTTTCTTTTGCTTGCTTTGCTTTTTCAACTGCAGCTATTTCTTCATCAGTTGGACGTGTTACATAACTAAAAATTAATAAAATAACACCTATAAGTACTAATCCTATTATTGAATTTTTGTCTAAACCTTGTTTGCTCATTTATTGTGTTTAAAATATTAACGGAAATCCGAAGGGGGGAACCGAAAAATAATTATTTGAGATTTGTTGTTTGAGATTTTAAATTTGTTGATGGTGAATTATAAATCGAAGATTGCGAATCTGCTGCTGCTTTTACAAAATTGATAAACAACGGATGTGGTTCTGTAACTGTGCTTTTGTATTCTGGGTGAAACTGAACAGCTACAAACCACGGGTGATTCTCTACTTCAACAATTTCTACCAAATTATTGTCAGGATTTATTCCTGTCGCTTTCATTCCATTTTTTTCGTAATCGCTTAAATATTTGTTATTAAACTCGTAACGATGTCTGTGTCTTTCAGAAATATTATTGTTTCCATAAGCTTCAAAAGCTTTAGAATTGGATGCTATTTTACATGGGTACGCTCCTAAACGCATGGTTCCACCTTTTTTAGTAATGGTTCGTTGATCTTCCATTAAATAAATTACTGGATAAGGAGTTTCAGGATACATCTCTGTTGAATGTGCATCAGTATATCCAAGAACATTTCTTCCAAATTCGATAACTGCACATTGCATACCCAAACAAATTCCTAAAAACGGAATTTTATGTTCACGAGCATACTTAACAGCAGTAATTTTGCCTTCAATGCCTCGTTCTCCAAATCCTGGTGCAACCAAAACTCCATCTAAATCAGATAGGAAAGAAGCCACATTTTTATTCTCAATATCTTCAGAATGAATCCAAACCAATTCAACATGAATTTGATTAACTGTTCCAGCATGAATTATACTTTCGGTGATTGATTTGTATGAATCTTTAAGTTCGATGTATTTTCCAATTAAACCAATTTTAACAGTTTGTTTTGGATTTTTAAGCTTGAATAAAAAGTCTTTCCATTTATCTAGTTCCGGCTCTTTTTTGTAATCAAGATTTAATTTATCTAATACCACTTTATCCAATTCTTCTTCTTGCATTAAAAGGGGAACATCATATATGGTTTCAGCATCTATAGCTTGAATAACTGCTTTTGGTGCTATATTACAGAATAAAGCAACTTTTTCTTTTACACCTTCTGTAAGTTTATGTTCCGTTCTTAATGCTAAGATGTCTGGTTGAACACCCGATTCTAATAGTTGTTTAACCGAATGTTGTGTTGGTTTTGTTTTTAACTCACCAGAGGTAGCTAAATAAGGAACTAAAGTTAAATGTAGTACAATACAGTCAAAATTTGGTTCCCATTTTAATTGTCGAACAGCTTCAATATATGGTAGTGATTCAATATCTCCAACAGTGCCACCTATTTCGGTGATAATTATGTCGTATTGCCCAGTATTGCCTAATAATTTTATTCTTCGTTTTATTTCATCAGTAATATGAGGGATTACTTGAACTGTTTTTCCTAAATAAGCACCTTCACGTTCTTTGTTTATTACATACTGGTATATTCTTCCAGTTGTTACATTATTAGCTTGAGAGGTGGGAACATTTAAAAAACGTTCGTAATGACCTAAATCTAAATCGGTTTCAGCACCATCTTCAGTAACGAAACATTCACCATGCTCATAAGGATTTAAGGTGCCAGGGTCAACGTTAATGTATGGGTCTAATTTCTGAATGGTAACAGAATAGCCTCGTGCTTGCAAAAGTTTAGCTAAAGAAGCAGCTATAATTCCTTTTCCGAGCGATGAAGTTACTCCTCCTGTTACAAAAACATATTTAGACGATGATGACATAGTATCAATTTGGCTTTTAAAATAAAGGTGCAAAGGTAAAAATAATCCTACGGTTTAAACCAATATTTTGGATAATAATTTTAAAGAAAATAAAGTCAACCACTTTACTAAATTAATAGCCTAAATTGAAATTGAGTAAGTAAAAAAATGAAGCTTAAATCTACCTTAATAAACTAATCGTTCGTTTTTTAATAGGAATTGTTTCACTACCAAACGTGCCAGTTACTATTAAATAGTAAGTTCCAGAAGGAACCTCATTACCACTATTGTTTTTTCCATCCCATTCAAAAATAGGATCAGTACTTTCAAAAACTTGTATTCCCCATCGGTTATAGATTTTTACATTAACCTCATCGTTACAAGGGTTTGATACACCCGCTATTTGAAATACGTCATTCATTCCATCTCCATTAGGAGTAAAAACATTAGGAACAAATTCTAGTGTATCGAAAGGTGGAGTTACAGTAATATCAAATGATATAGTATCTTGAATTGCTTGTGGACAATCGATAGAAGAAAGAATAGCCCGTAACCCATAAACATTTCCAATGTGTTCACAATCTGGTGTCCAACAATATCTAGAGCCTAAAGCTTGAGTGTTTGAAGAAGTATTTGCAACATTCGTAATAATACTATCACTATATGTATAGTTATTGGGTAGTGAAGGGAAAGTTGCACCTTCTGCAAATATTGAGGAAGAAATATCAATTTTTATCAGGTCGACTAAACTGGTGTCTTTGAATGATATGTCTTGACAATAATCTGTTCCGTAAGGTGTAAAAACATCATTTAAAGGAGCAAAGTTTACTGGAGGAGGGATGACATCTAAATTAAATATGATGCTATCTTGAGACTTACCATCACATCCAAGCGAAAAAGCATTTACTTGAACAGGGTAGCTTTTATATAAATCGTTACAGCTTGGAGTCCAGCAGAAACGAAGAGCAACTGTTCCTATATTCCAGTAGTAACCAGTAGATGCTTCAAATTGATTAGGTGGGATGACTACAGAGTCGCTCCATGAGGTACCATTGTAATTGTAATAATAATGATGATTTCCCATAGCATCAGGAGTTATAGTGGGTAGATATGCTCCAGAATCAAAAATTTCTGAAATGGTTTCAATATACAAAGTATCAGAAGTATTAATGTCATCAAAAACTAAATCTTTACAATACAATTTGTTGTACATAATTGGGATGGTTTCTCCCATTACTGGAGAATTATTTAAAAAGGTTGGAGGATTTCCACCAGTACAATTCAAGGAGTTATATTGAACATCTCTTCTGGTTTCACCAATTTTAACACCGTTTCTGAATTCCTCGACTCTGACAGCAAATGTAAAAACACCTTGAAGACTTGGAGCAGCAGTAATATCACCCGTTGTAGCATTAATACTCATTGGTATTGCTCCACCAACAATATTACTTAAATTAAATCCCGAACCAGTATTCCAAGGTACTTCTGGATAGTAAGGATAGGCTCCAGCACCAGCTACAGTTCCATTATTAGTTCCAGATGAATTTAAAGGTGTAACTAATGAATAAACTAATGAATCTCCATCAGGATCAACAACTTCAAAATTAAAAACTTTACTAGAGCTTAAACAGAAATAAGCATCGGCAGGATAGTTAGTGAATTGTGGATTTGAATTTAAACCCATAACAGGGTTAGGAATTTCACAATAAAATGACATGCCTGCAGTACCAGTATTTACATTTATTGCAAGAGTGTTTCGTGCATATATTTGGGTATGAACGTAATAACCACTCACATAATTTGGAAGAAAAAATGAAGCTGATTCAAAAATTCCTTCTTCTATTTTAATAGAATTGGGATCGGGAACATAACATAAATCTCCTAAGGCAACAATAGATAAATTGATTCTAGGAACATTTACAGTAGTAACTAAATTATTTGTTCCTTTTTCATAAACACCAACAGTTAAGCTCGCAGGCATTCCTACTTGACCATTAATATCATCCCTATAAATATTGGCTTTTATTTTAAATTGATTAGAGCCTAAACCAATTACAGATATGTCACCACCAATGACATGGCTAGCAAACAAGTTAATTGTATTAATTAATACAAATGTTACAAGAAGGAATTTTTTCATTTGCTAAAGAAATAAAAAAAATAATTAAATAACAAACAAAAAATCATGAAAAAATAGGATTCTACCTGAGGAGTTATTTAAACTTATTTACAAAATAAATACCTATTAAAATTACCACTATACCAAGTATTTGAATAAGATTAATAACCTCTCCGTCTATAATTCCCCACATAATAGCAAAGATGGGAATTAGGTAGGTTACTGTTGATGCAAATAGCGCTGATGTTTGTTTTACCAACATGTTAAAAATTATTAATGATAAAGCAGTTCCAAAAACTGAAAGGATAACTATAAACATTAATGCTGTAGGTGCAACTGGATTATTAATGGTTGTATATACAAAGTCGGTAGTAAATAAATACACCAATAACGGTGGTCCAATAAACAAAAAGGCGAATGATGAAACTACAATGGAGTTTACATCTTGTAAATATTTTTTAATACTGTTTACACTTATGGCATAACAAAGGGTTGCCATAATTACATAAATGCTGTATGAGGTTTTAGAGTTTTCAATATCCAATCCATTTCCTCCAATTAGCATGGCTGCACCACATAAACCAATAAAAACACCAATAAACTTTAGCTTATTGGTGGGGACTTTATAAATTAACACACCTAAAATTATAGTAAATAATGGAACTAATGAGTTTAGCATTCCTGTTAGCGAACTTGAAAGCCCAGTTTCTGCTTTTGTAAATAAAAATGCAGGAATTCCGTTGCCAAATAAACCCACAATTACAAGGTGTTTCCAATATTTTCGATCAACTTTTTTTATGTTACTTAAAATAAAGGGCAGAAAGCATAAAAAAGCAATAACCATTCTCAGCGTTGCTACTTCATTGTGAGAATAAGCTACCAAGCCTCTCTTCATTAAAATAAAAGAGCTTCCCCAAACAAATGCAAGTAAAAGTAAAGCAATAATTTGCCAAAGAGGTTTAGATAAGTCGAAGAATTTCATTTAATTTTTATGTGCGACAAATGTATGTACATTTAATTTGATTTTTTAGTAACTTTGGGCTATAATTATGAAAACTGAAATTAAAATTGAAGGGTTGAGTTGTGGGCATTGTGTTAATGCTGTTTCTACTATTTTAAAAAACATTGAGGGAGTTGAGCATTATCAAGTTTCACTGCCAGATGTAGCTCTAATAGAGTTTAACGAAAACAAAGTATCTTTAGAAAAAATTAAACAAGAAATAAACGATTCTGAAATCTATAAAGCCATTTAAAATGAATAAAAAAATATCTTATATCGTTTTATCATCTGTATTGTTTTTAGCTGCTTGTAGTAATTCAACTACCGATGTTACTACCGATAAAACAGAGATAAGCGCTGAAAATCTAGTAGTTGCAGATTATGCTATTGAAGGTATGGTGTGTGCCGTAGGTTGTGCAAAAACTATAGAAGAAGAAGTTGGTGCATTATCTGGCGTGGCTGTTAGTACTGTCGATTACGAAAGTGGAAAAGCACATTTTGAGTATGATAAATCAAAATTATCTGAAAAAGAAATTATTACAAAAATTGAAAGTTTAGCTGATGGACAATATAAAGTAGGTGAGTGGAAAGAACAAGTAGAGTCAACTGAATCAGTATCTCCTGATGCTTCTGAAAATACCAACACCGAAGCTGAAGACCAAACAAAAGTAAAAGTGAACTTACCAAGTTTTCAAATCCCTAACTTGTTTACTTTTTTGATTAATCAAGTTTAGTTTTTCGTTAAAACATTCAAATTAAACCCTAGTCCGAACGATAAACGAAATTCGTTTAAACTTATTGGAGTGTGATTTGATGTGTGCTTTCCTGCAACATATCGACCATCAATAAAAAGATGAAACCATTTTGAAGCAAAATAATTAAAACCAGTAACACTTGAAATTAAAGGAGTTACAGTAACATTATTTTTCATATCAATACTTACTTCGTTAGATTGAGTAATGGCAATACCAGGTTGAATACCTATATAGGGAACAAATTTACTGGTACTATTTATATGGTATGATGCACCAGCAAACAATTGGTGGTTTTGATTTAACATTTGTTTATCACCTGACTTTAAGTAATAATAAATGTCACCTCTCGCAGTAATATGTTCGTTTGTAAAATATTCGGTATTACCAGTTAAGTATAAATTAGTTTGTTGATGATTGGTTAATTGCCCAAAACTGATGGTTCCGGTAGTTCGAAGTAAGCCTTTTTTAACGATTTGTTCTTTTTCTTGTGCAAACAAAACAATAGGTAGAACAAATGCTAATAATAGAAATCTTTTTACCATAGCTGAGCAATTTTATAGTTTAAACTAATTGTAAATAGCAAATGGCCTTCTAGGCTAATGTCTTCGTGGTTATCATCAAAATGAATAATATCTTTACCGTTTTCTTGGTGTGAGTGGGTATGAATGTCATTTCCTAAATGAATCATGTACTGACCTGATAATGATAAATTAAATGCTTCGGATAAATTGATGTGTGTACCAATTCCAACTTGAGTAGCTGAACTCCAACGTTCTTTTGACAACTCGGTGTATTTATTTTGTGAAGGCTGAATTAAATCTATTTTAGTATAATCAAAACAATGTCCTGCTAAAATATATGGAGTAAGCAATTGTTGTTCTCTTTTTAATGGATAAAACATAACTGACCAACCAATGTGAGCATCTTTTCTATTTGCGAGGCTGTTCATATCTTCAGTAAAATAATCGGCAAACCATTCGGTATTGAGGTATTTACCTAAACTTAATCTAAACTGACCACCAAACCCATTACCAACATTACCACTACCACTAAAAGTACTAAACGTAGAACGAGTTCCAAGTTCAAGTACACCACTGTCTTTAAATTTGTTTTCTTGAGCATTTGTAGTAACAAATAGCAACAAGAAAATGCTGGATATAATTAATCGGGTTATCATAAAAATATGTTTTATAACATATAGGCTTATCAAAAGTAATACCATTTTACTTACAAGCAAATAAATAGTATTTGTAACTTTGATTTTTTTAATAAATGATGGAGCACAAAAACAATAAACCTGTAATTATTTGGCTATTAAGTGGTTGTTTACTTATCTTTTTGATGGTTGTTGTTGGTGGTATTACACGGTTAACCAATTCAGGTTTATCAATGGTCGATTGGAATCCAATCATGGGATTTATACCCCCATTAAGTGACTTAGATTGGAACGAAGCTTTTGATAAATATAAGCAATACCCTGAATATCAAATGGTAAACTACCATTTTACCTTGTCAGAGTTTAAATCCATCTTTTTTTGGGAATATTTTCATCGATTAATTGGTCGTGTTATCGGCATGGTGTTTTTAATTCCTTTCATTTATTTTATCATCACAAAAAAACTGTCAAAAAAATTAAAACAACAAAGCTTAGTGTTGTTTGCAATGGGAGGTTTGCAAGGTTTTATTGGTTGGTGGATGGTTAAAAGTGGCTTAGTTAAAGACCCCGATGTTAGTCATTTTAGATTAGCAACGCATTTAATTACAGCTTTTTTAACATTTACCTACACCTTTTGGGTAGCTCTAGGGTTGATGTATAATGATGAGAAGACAGCGAATTTTAAATCGTTAAGAACCATTTTGTTTTTTGTTTTTGGAGTTACAATAGTTCAAATTATTTATGGTGCTTTTGTGGCAGGATTAAATGCTGGATTTATTATGAATACTTTCCCTAAAATGGGAAACCAATGGATAAACGATGCCGTATTTGCACTAACTCCACTTTATAAAAACTTTACTGAAGGTTTGGCAGGAGTGCAGTTTGTACATCGATATTTAGCTTATTTAGTGGCTGGATTAATTTTATTGTTTGTTTTAAAAAGTCAAAATTTCAAACTTTCTGTACGACAAAAATCAGCATCACGATTGATGCTTTATGTGGTTTTTATTCAGTTTTTGCTGGGAGTTTTTACCTTACTTTATGCGGTACCTATTTGGTTAGGAGTGGTACATCAAGTAGGGGCTTTTTTATTATTAACCGCAATTGTTAATGCTTTGCATGCTTTTAGAAAAAGCTAATCTTCAATTTCACCTGATTTTAGTTTCTTTTCGTAATCTAGTATCAGTAAATAATAAAGGAAAACGCCAATAAAATAAAGTCCTGCAGTAATTAAAAACACATAGACGTATTGCAAACCAATTTTACGAAGTACTTGGAAAATAATGGAACTAATAAACCAACTTCCTGACCAAATTGCAGCTGTTAGTGCGCTCATCATTTCACGATTTTTTTCTCCAACATATTTCATTACAATATCAGAAGTCATTGGTCCAGCCATATTCATTAATGGTTGACGTATTACATAGGCAACCATAGCAATAATTACGGCATATTGATAAGGTATAATTTCGGTCAAAGCCATCACTATTAAAGCAACTATGGCAGTTAATTGCGTTAACGGAATAGCAAGTTTGTAGCCTAATTTTTCTTTGATTATAGGCACAAAAAGTACAATACTAAACACTACCAAAGTTGCAAAACCACTTAAAGCAGCAAACTTATCAGAATCTAAACCATGAATTTTATAAAAGAACAAGCCAATAAACGGAATGGTTAAACCAGCACCAATAGCTATTATCATGGTAGGAATCAATGCTTTGATGATTATTTTCCAATCAAAATCTTTTAAATCGAAACGGCTTTTTGTTTTCTCAGGTACATGTTCTTTGCTTTTAATTCCAAAAATGAAAACAACGCCAATAAAACCAAGTAAGGAAATGATTTGAAGAATCAGTTTTTCGTCGAACAAATCAGCATTTATGTTTCTTAAACCATAAATCATTAAGCCACTAATTATACCAGCAAAACTCCAGGTGGAGTAACTCAACGTTATTGCAGCTGTGTGTGTTTCTTTTTTGGCATTTCTAAGAATGTAAGGTAAAGCAGTAATTTGAATACCTGTAAAACTTACTCCCCATAAAAACAAACTTGCGTATAATAAACCAGTAATTTTTAAATCGATGGCTTGTAAAATAAGAAGTGCAAGTATTGGAGTAAGTATAGATGAAGCGTAAAACAACGGCTTAAGTTTTCTGCCTTTTATAAACAACCCTAAAGGGAAAGCAAATAACAAAACACCTAAAAACCGAAACGATACAAAGGAGGCACTTTCATGATCTAAAAAACCCACTTTTGCCATAAAAATAAGCATAATGGTCATAAACGATGAATTGATGAGTTGAAGAAAAAACTCAGCAATAATGAACATTACAATGTGCTTTTCTAATTTTTGATAGTGTTTTATGAAGGTTATTAAATTCAACGTGATATTTTACTGTAATTGGTAGTCGTTAATATTAAACCCGTTTAAAAGTGATTGTGCATCCATGCGTTTTTTACCTTCTAATTGAAGTTCTATCAGCTGAATAAATCCGCCACTTACAGCTACTGAAATAGTATTTTTTGTGGTTAAAATTGTTCCAATTTCTTGATGATGATTCTCTATTTGTTTAATAGTTTTAAAAATCTTTAATGATAAAATTGCATTGTTTTCTTTGTTTTTCAACTCTGTAAAAGCGGTAGGATAAGGACTTAAACCCCTAATTTTATTTTGAATTACTTCAAGTGGTAAACTCCAATCAATTTTACAATCGGGTTTAAAAATTTTAAACGCCTCTTTTAAAACTTGATTATTGTTTTGAGGTGTTGTCGTAACATTGTTTTGTTCAATTGCTTTTACTGTTTTTAAAACAAGATTACTTCCAATAACCATTAGTTTGTCGTGTAATTCACCTGCGGTTTCATTTTCGCCAATTATTACTTTTTCTTGTTCAATAACATCGCCAGTATCAATTTTATGTTGAAGAAAAAAAGTAGTTACACCTGTTTCTTTTTCACCATTTATAATAGCCCAATTTATTGGTGCAGCTCCTCGGTATTGAGGTAGGAGTGAGGCGTGTAAATTAAAAGTGCCCAATTCGGGCATGTTCCATACAATTTCTGGCAACATTCTAAAGGCAACAACAATTTGTAGGTTGGCATTTAAAGCTCTTAATTCATTGATAAACTCCTCAGCTTTTAAGTTGGTTGGTTGTAATATGGTTAGTTGATGTTGTTCTGCAAATTGCTTTACAGCCGATTGTTGTAGTTTTTGACCTCTACCTGCTGGTTTGTCAGGGGCTGTAATTACACCAACAATGTTGTAATTGTTTTCAACTAATATTTTTAACGACTCCACAGCAAAATCAGGAGTCCCCATAAAAACAATCCTTAAATCTTTTTTCATTTAAATGTAGAATTTACAAAAAATTAAACCGTTGCAAAGGTATTAATAATGATTAAGCTTTTTTCTACCTTTATTCGTATCATTTTATTAAAGAATCCAAGGATTTAAGAATATTTATACTAAGTATTTATACTTAGAGAAAATTAAGTATTACATGTCATGTTTGGGTGATATTTTTCGTCTAACTTTATCAAAAAACGTAAAGCATTACTTGAATAATACGTAACATTAATGAGTAATAACAACCAACTAAATCTACAACTTGTTTTAAATCAGCTTCTAGAGCTTGATTTAAAGTATGATGACGTCTCGGTTATTCTTAAAAAAGCATTAAACATAATACTAAAATCACCAATATCGGATAAGTTTCTTAAACGGGGAGTGATAATGTTGGTTGAAGAAAATGGAAAAAAATTAAAACTAGTAGCTCATAAAAATGCATCGTTAGAAACCATTAGTAATTGCAAAAAAGTTGCTTTTGGCGAATGTATTTGTGGAAAAGCTGCATTAACAAAAACCATCCAATATTCGAATAATAATTGTGTTGATCACCAAAAAAAATATAAGGAAAAAGAGGGGAATCATGGTCACTACAGTTTACCCATTTTATATCATAATGATTTATTAGGTGTTTTAACCATTTATTTAACAGAACAACACAAGAAAAATAATGAAGAAATTACAGCTTTAGAAACGATTACCAAAACTTTAGCTTTAATACTTCACAAAAAAAAGGATGCTAAATACCTTAATTTTATTAAGAATAGGCTTGATAAGAGTTATGGTAATGAATACTTTAAAGTTTTAGCAAAATTTTTAACCAAAGAGTTGGGAATGAAGTATTGCATTATTGGGCAATACGATGCTAAAAGCGAAATTGTTAAAACAATAGTTTTTGTAAACGGACAAAAAGTATTGAAAAATTTGGTGTATTCTATAAAAGGTACACCTTGCCATACTGTAGTAGGTAAAGATACCTGTTTTTATCCATCAAATGTACAACAATTGTTTCCAGATGATAAGGATTTAGTGAGTTTAGGAGTGGAAAGTTATTTCGGTAAATTGCTCAATACGGCAAATGATGGAGCATTTGGATTAATTGCTTTTATGAGCGATAAAACAATTGATAATGAACAAGAGAAAAAAGAAATATTAAACCTTTTTTTACCAAGATTAGTAAGTGAATGCGAACGTAAAAAATATGAGGATAAGCTCATTTTAAATGAAAAGAAATACAAAGATGTTTTTGATAAATTTCAGGATGTTTTTGTTAGAGCAACTTTATTGTCTAATGGAGAATCGATAATAACAGAGGTGTCTCCATCAATTTTTAAATTTTCTGGTTATAAACCATCGGAGCTCATAGGTAAACCATCATCATCCTTTTATAGAGATATTTCTCAACGTGAGGAAATGTTAAAAATTTTAGTTCGTGATAAACAGATTAAAGATTATCCTTTAACTTTTGAAAAAAAGAACGGAGATGTTATTTATGCCCAGGTTACGTCTCAACTGATTTATGAAGGAGGGATTCCTATTGAAATTAGGGTTGTGGCTAGAGATGTAACCGAAAGAAGGAATGATGAAATAAGAAAAGACATTAGTTACCTCATTGCAAAAAAAACTCAACGAAGAATAACTAATATAAATTCGTTATCCGAATATATATATAAGGTATTAGGTAATATTATTGATAATTCAAATTTTAGTATAGCTTTATTAAACCAAACAGAAAATAAAATTGATTTCCCGATATATTTTGACGAAAAGGTAGAAAATAACAAACAGTTTTCAAGACCTATTACAAATGGATTATTTGAATATATTATTAATACTAGAAATCGCTTTGTAAAAACAAAAAGTGAATTAGAGAAAATAATTATTGACAATAAACTTGATTACAAAAAAACTTTACCCAAGATTATTATTTCGTTTCCTTTAAAAAGTGAAGGGTTGGTTGTTGGTGCTTTAACCGTAAAATCGTACAAAAAAGAGCAACAATTTACCTTGGATGATATTGATTTACTTGATTTTATAGCAACACAATTATCCAGTATTATTGAAAAAGAACAGTGGCAGAGCAGTTTAATTGAAAAAGAAAAATATTTCCGTTCGTTAGTTGAAAGTTCGTTAGAGGTTACAGGAATTGTAGGTGATGATGCTAAAATTAATTACATTTCTGAGTCGGTTAAAAATATAATGGGGTACCCAGCACATTTTTTTATTGGAAAATGTTTTCATGAGTTTATTCCAAAAAAATATTATGAATCTGCCATCGGTCAATTTGAAAAAGTAATTAATGGTAAACCTTTTCATAATCCTTTTTTAGTAAAACTGGTCTCTAATGATAAAGGGGTTAGGATAATACAATACACCTTAAATAATCAACTCAAGAATAAAGAAATTAAAGGTATTATCTTTAATGCTCAAGATATTACAGAGAAGCATTATAATCAGAAAAAATTAATAGCATCACAAGAAGCATTATTTAATCAGCAGGAAAACTATCGTACCATTTTTAATCATGCCAATGATGGTATTATTAGAATTGATAAAAAATTCAACATTATTGAGTGTAATAAAAGAATGATTTCAATACTAGGTTATTCTAAAAAGGAATTGTTAACCAAATCCATTTTTGATATTACCTTAAAAAGTGACATTCCTGTTATCAAACAAAGAATGAAAAAGCTTGCAAAGAGAGAGTTGACAAAAATTTCGATTGAAAAGCGTTCTGTACATAAAAATGGAAAACAAGTAGTTTGTAAAGTGTATGTGAAACCAATTTTAGATGAAAATAAACACATAGATTATTACATTGCTTTTATTACCGATATCACCAAAAGAGTGGATGCAATTAAGCGTGCCACAGATTTAGAAAAGGCGCTGGAACAATCTGCAAATGTGTTGTTTGTTAATACTAAAGGGGTAATAATAAATGCAGGAAAAAAAGTAGCAATAAACACAGGTTATTCTATCAAAGAGTTAATAGGTAGAAGTACTAAGCTTTTTAATTCTGGGTTTCATTCAAAAGATTTTTTTAAACAAATGTGGAAAACCATCCAGTCTGGTCAAGTTTGGAGTGGTGAAATACAAAATAAAAAAAAGGATGGAACACTGTATTGGTTGTTTATGACCATTATTCCAATTAAAGATATTGACAACAATATTGAATATTACATTAATATAAGACACGATATAACACAAGAAAAAATATTGAAAATAAACAATATTAGAGAAGTGATAAATGCACAAGAACAAGAGAAAGAAAATTTTGCAAAAGAATTACATGATGGAATGGGGCAAATGTTGCTGGCTTCAAAAATGAATTTAGATGCTATTAAACCTGAAATTGAACAACTTGATGGCTCAACAATTAGTGTTTATAACAATTCTGTTAAATTATTAACACAAGCTATCCAAGAAGCAAGAACAGTTTCTCATGGCTTAATGAGTAGAGTGTTAAATCAATTTGGGTTAGCTTATTCTATTAAGGATATGCTTAAAAATAATGAAATTGCTGAAAGAAAAATTAAGTTTGATTATGTACAAAACATTAATGAAGAACGATTTGGAGGCGAGTTAGAAAAAGGATTGTATCGAGTGTTACAAGAACTAACTAGTAACATTGTTAAACATTCAGAGGCTACATATGCAAAAATAGAAATACTTAAAAAAGGTAAAAATTTACATATAAGGGTTACCGATAATGGTGTTGGAATAATGAATAATATTACAAAACCAACAACAAAATTAGGTATAGGTTTAAAAAATATTGAAACACGAATAAATTATTTATCAGGTTTATTTTCAATTAATCAAGAATACAAAAACGGATCTGAGATAATAATAGTTGTTCCAATTGTAAAAGAATAGAAACAACTCATACTAATATTAACATTTAAAAATTAAATGATATGAAAAATAAGGAAATTAGAATAATGATTGTTGATGATCATAAAATGATTCGTGATGGGATTAAGTTGATGTTAAAAGGTAATCCTGAAATTAAAGTTGTTGCCGAAGGAGAAAATGGATTAGATGCAGTAAAATATATTGATAACAATCCTACTTCTGTTGATGTAATATTAATGGACATTAGTATGCCTAAACTAAATGGTATTGCAGCAACCAAAGATATTAAGGGTAACCATAAAAACATTAATGTATTAGCTATTACAATGCATTTGGAAGAATCGTATATCACTGATATGATGAAGGCTGGCGCAAGTGGTTATATTTTAAAGGAATCGGGTAAAGAAGAATTGATTGAAGCTATTATAAAAGTGGCTGATAATAAATTGTATTTTAGTTCTGATGTTTCATCGATTATAATTGGAAATATGATGGATGAAAGTGGTAAAAATCATACTAAAAGCTTGATTTCTGATAGAGAAAAAGAGGTGATAAAGTATGTTGCTCAAGGTATATCAAATGCAGAAATAGGTGCAGCAATGTGCTTAAGTTCAAGAACGATTGAATCACACAGAAGGAATATATTGCAAAAATTGGATTTGAAAAATACTGCCGAGTTAATTACCTATGCCATTAAAAATAAATGGGCATAAAAAGGTTTACAAGTTAATTTCAAACTTGTTAAGTTGAGCATTGTATTGAACAGTATTATGGTCAAACAATTGATTTAAAATGCCTTGTTCGATAATGTTTTTAGGAGTATCTGTTAAACATTTACCGTGGTTTATTACCATAATTTTATCAGCCATTTGTAAAGCCAACTCCATATAATGAGTAGAAAAGAGAATGGTTTTATGGTGTTTTTTAACTAAAAGTTGTAGGAGTTTAAATATTTCAATATTATTAACCAAATCTAAATGGGCGGTAGGTTCGTCTAAAACTATTATGGGAGTATTTTGAGCAATGGCTCTAGCAATGTTCACTTTTTGTTTCTCTCCGTCACTTAATGAATCAAAATCACGATTTATTAAATGTTGTACCCCACACATTTCTATAGCCTTATCAATTAAGCTTTCATCCGATTTTGTGATTTTACCAATCCAATTGGTGTAAGGATATCTGCCAAAAGCTATAAATTCTTTAACACTTATATTCGAGATGCTTATTTTAGAAGTTAAAACAACACTTATTAAGTTTGCAAACAATTTATCGTTGGTTTTAGTCAAATCGTTGTTATCTATCAAAATGTTGCCCGATATAGGATTAATCAACTTGCAAATGGTCTTTATTAAAGTCGATTTTCCTTCACCATTTCTACCAATTAAACAGATTAACTCGCCAGAAGAAAAAGATGCATTAATATCATCAATAATGGTCGTTTTGTTATAACCAATTGCTAATTTCTGTATGTGAATTAATTTATTCATCAACCAACATTAGTTATGCGTTTG
Source organism: Flavobacteriales bacterium (assembly GCA_020635795.1). Lineage (NCBI taxonomy): Bacteria > Pseudomonadati > Bacteroidota > Flavobacteriia > Flavobacteriales > Flavobacteriales bacterium. The sequence goes on along the minus strand of JACJZD010000001.1, from coordinate 1,349,507 downwards.
TTTTTAAAAATTATCCAAATAATTATTGGAATACCAATAAATGATGAAATAGCATTTATTGGTAAAACCATTTCGGAATTAGGTAAAACAGAAACAATATCTGCAAAAAGCAACACATTTACTCCTATTAAAATGGAGAATGGTATTAAAATTTTATGGTTAGAAGTTTTTCCAAGTAAGCGAGCCAAGTGAGGAACGATAATACCAATAAAACCAATTGGACCACAATAAGCAGTTACAACACCAGTAAGTAATGCCGTAATTATTACCACGTTTAATTGAAATCTCCGAACATTTAAGCCTATTGTTTTAGCGTAATCTTCTCCTAAAAGATAGAGATTCAATTGCTTAGAAATTACATACGACCAACCCAAACCTAAAAAAAGAATAGGTGTAATGATTAAAATTTGATTTAGGTTGATAGAGCTTAAATCCCCCATAGTCCACATAACAAACGATTTTAACTGACTATCATAACTAAAATATTGTATAATGGCTATAAATGAAGTAATAATACTTCCTAACATTATTCCAAGTATCAATACAGTCATCATATCTTTAATTCGGTATATGGATGCAAGTAATAGGAGTAAAACCATTAAAGAGCCTAAAAATGAAAATACAATTAACCCATAACTACCAAAGAAATGAAGGGAGGAAACGGAAATTCCTAAAACTGACAAACCCATAATAAATATGGCAACACCTAAACCAGCACCAGAACTTATGCCTAAAATGTACGGACCAGCAAGAGGGTTCCTGAACAATGTTTGCATTTGTAGTCCGCTAACAGATAATGCCGAACCACACAAAATAGCTGCAAGAGCTTTAGGTAGTCTGCTATTAAGCACAATAATTTGCCAACTTTCTTTTTCAGTACCACTATTCGTTAAAATATTTATAATTGATTGAAATGGGATTTGAACAGAGCCTAGAAATAAATCTAACAGAAACAAAACAACCGATGAAATCAATAAAGAAAACATCAGCAATTTATTTCTACTTAAGATTTTAAACATTGAAATAGGTAAAAAGAATAAAAAGCCAAATTATTCAATTTTTTACTGAAAAAATAATGAAGTAATAATGGATTAAGAAGAAGTTTATTCTTCTAATAATTTAAGTAGACGAACGGTCGATTTTTGGTTGTTTTTTGAATCCATTGAATTCATTACTTTTTGTTTCTCTTTTGCAGTTAAATGCCAACTTAACGAAATCACATCATTTGAATTGTCGAGTTCAAAATCAATAATGTCAATGGATTGATTTACGTCATCACTCAAGTATTGCATCATATCATCTAAACCATAATCTTGCATAACAAACAGGTTACTGTAAAGACTACCAATTGGTAAACTAATAGATTCAATAACCGATTGCAGAGGATTGTTATCAATAACATGTGCCTTTTGTTTATCTCTAAAAGTTAAAATGATAACACCACTGGTGTTTTTATCTATCCAATCTTTAAAAGTATGGATGTATTTATAAGTAGTTAACGAGCCATAATTATCACGTAAACCTGCATCTAATACATTTATTTGTGGATTTGAAGGTAAAGATACGCTAGGCATAATGTAAGGGAAAGTTGCACTCATTCTTATAATACTCGAAAATCGAGTTTCATCAGCACCCTGATTTTTAAATAAACGACTGTATTCAATATTTTCTGCAATGGGTTGGGTGTAAACATTATTTCTAGGTATGTTGTTGCTTAAAAATGAGATTGGTTGAGGCGAAATAAGTAATCGGCGAGCGTCATTGGTAATTGCTGGTGAGAAAATCATCATGGGTATTTGAGCCGATTCTTCGTAGCTTTTATAGTCTTTCATTGGTTTGTCAAAAACGTAATCTGTGTTTTGTAAAAGTTGACGTTCAAAAGCATAGGCCCTGTCTTTGATATAAGTTTGATTGTTGTAATGGAATTTTTTTGTACGAATAAAAAAATCGTTGGTAGCCATGTAAAATGCAATAGGGTTGAGTAAATCTTTCGCTACATTTTTGCGGTATTGTTCATCGTAAATATTGTTAATAAAGCCTTCTGATTGTTGTAAATACAGTTCTCTAAAATAAGCGGCCCCTATCATGCCTCCTGATGAGCCTGTAATTAAATGTGTTTGCTTGAATAAATTGCCTCCTGTTAAACTATCTAATTGTTGTAATGAGTAAAAAGTCCATAACGATGACCTAGAACCACCACCACTTGTATTAATAAAGACAAGTTTTGGTTTTCTTAAAGTATCGAAATTGTTTCTCCAATTGTTGAGTATAGATATTTGATGCTCTTTATCAGATTCTATGTTATTAAAACTAAATCGAAGAGAATCAATTACAGCATTAGAATACGCTGCTTTTTCGCCGCTATAATTAAGACCATAAGCTTTGTTGGAGTAGCTAAAAGTTTGATTTTTAGATAATAAATTGATGAGAATAAACAAAACAATAAAAGCAAATTGAGCCCAAGCTTTTAGCCAGGTATGAACTGCACTAAATAAAATTAATATAGTAGTAAATAACAATACAATACTTGCTGCAGCAGGTATCATAAATAACGGCTTTTCGTTTAAAAACCCCAAACCAATAAAGGTTACGAAAATGGCTATCTCAAATATGGTAGCATTAATGTTGTTTTGTTTAAAAATAGATCTCAACATGTTTAAATCGTAATGCGAAATATCACGCGCTTGTCGTATCGAAAACGGATTTTGAAGGTAGTACTCAACATGCCATTTTCTACGGTTTTTAAAAATGGTAAACCAATTTTTATCTTTTAATAAAAGGGAACTCACCGCTTTTGAATCATTTTCTTTTGGTTCGGCTATTCCTAATAGTTTAAATATATGTTGGTTAGTGGAGAAAAAGTAGGTTAACGAAAAAGTAACAAAAGCTGTATAACCAATTAAAAATCCAAAGAGGTAAGTTATAATATCTAAAGTGGAAACGTGTTCGTTTTCGGATAAAAATAAGGTAACTTTAATACAGTAAAAAATGATAAAAAGTAAGGGTAGGAGAGAGTTATTAATGCAATATTTTGTAAACGGGTATTTTAAAGCAGCAATAAATGGAAATTTGGAACTGTTTATCACATAACCAGTAATGTTAAAAGCCATAACAAATCCACCAATAGAGAACCCTAAAATTATATACGCCCAAATGCTTAGTTCGTTTAAATACTCTGGAGCTAAAAATAAATTTGAAATGCCATATTTAACAAACATACTTTGATTAACAACGCCAAAAAGAATAATCCACAAAATAAGAATAATGTGATTTCTCTTAAGGTTGGTAAGAAAAAGCTGTGTGGGTAAAAAATAAATTAACTTTCTAAGCATAACGTAATAAAACACTCATTGCTTTATAAAACCTGATTACGATAATAATTAGAAATAGTTATAAAAGGGCTTATTTTTTTATTTTCTCTAACAATTTTTCGATTCCTGAGATAAAGTTTTTAAGTACATCGAAATACAAGGTAACAATAAGAATAAGTGACATAATCCAAATTACACCAATATTAACCCAGAACGTATCGATATACGAACCAAAAATCTTTTTTTCTGGAGCATAAAAGTGTGCTCTAAATCCATCTGGACTTAAATAAACAGGGTCGGCTTTCTGAATCAATTGATTATCTAATTCAATAATCTTGTTCATTTCATTTTTATCCTTCACAAAATCGCTTAAAGCATCATTGGTGTAGGCATCTTTCATTTTAATAAAGAGTTCTTTAGATTCTTTATCGCTATTTAGTTTTGATGCTAGCTTGTCTTTTTTAGCATTAGCCTTTTTATACTTTTGCAAGTAATAATTGTTTAACTCTTGTAAGTAGTTTTTAGTGTTTAAAAAAACTGTTGCATTAACCTTATCTATGGTAAGTTGATCGAGGTTTTGAAATGCTACTTTAGAATTTCGGTCTAACTCTTTTGCAATTTCGTTTCTAAGTAATAACAGATTAGCTGAAATTTCTTCTTTTTTTGTTTCGTCTTTAATGTTGTTTTGTGCAGTGCTTAATTTCTCACGCAATTTAGCTAACCAAAAATTCTTTTTAAACTCTACTACTTTAAGTTCTTTGTCAAGTTTGTAAAATTGTTTTTCAAATTCATTGTCTTTAAACTGATGAACAGCTAAAGCTTCGTAAGCCCATCTTGAAGCCATTACCTCTCCAACAAATGGAACTTTATCTTGTAAGGTAATGGTTGGGTTTAGTTTATTAAACTTCACTATTACACCACTCAAGAGTAGCTGAGGAATTACTAAAAATGGTATTAAAATGTAAATGGTAACAGCCGAGCTAAAACTAGCCGAAATATTTAAACCAAGCATGTTTGCAAAACATGATGTTGTAAATAAAACCAACCAGTAAGATAAATTCATTCCTTGAATTCCTAAAATGGTATTGCCCACTATTACAAACGATAAGGTTTGAATGGCTGAAATGATGAACATGATGGAAATTTTTGAAGACAAATAACTTCCCTTACTTAAATTCAAGAATTTTTCTCTTTTTCTAATTTTTTGGTCACGAATAATTTCTTCAGCACTAACTGTTAAGCCAATAAATAAAGCTACAATTACCGACATAAAAATATAAGCCGGTACATTTTCATTTTCTCTAAAAATGTAGCCCAACTCGTTGTTTACGTCTGAATTAAAGTAACGAACCAAATATGCAAGTATAAAAGCTAAAATAGGGGCTTCTAAAAAGTTAATTAATAAGTATTGTTTATTGGTTAATTTCGATAAAACATCTCTGATGATAAAAACCTTGAACTGTTTAAACTTATTAGGAATACTAAATGTGATTTTTGGAGTTTCAGTTAGTCGTTTAAAAGTCGCAGCAGCCTTTTCAATTTTTTCAAGATAGAATTTGTACCATTCTGTTGGAAGTATTTTTCTATGTGTAGTAGTGTTTCCGTACTCATCAACAACTCTCGACTCGATAATGTTAAATATTTGTTCTGAATTTACATTACCACAACTTAAACATTCACTTTCACTACTGTTTACGTGGTGCACCAACTCTTTAAAATAAACAACCGCATCAACAGGATTACCGTTATAAATAGGATAACCACCAGTGTCTAAAATCAATAAATTATCAAACATTTTAAATATTTCGGACGATGGTTGGTGAATTACCACAAACACCAATTTACCTTTAAGCGCTAACTCTTTAAGTAAATCCATGATGTTTTCCGAATCTCTTGAAGATAGACCAGACGTTGGCTCATCAACAAACAGAACTGCTGGTTCTCTAATAAGTTCTAAAGCAATGTTTAATCGTTTACGTTGTCCACCAGAAATGGTTTTTTCCATTGGACTTCCGACTTTCAAATCTTTAGCTTCTAATAAACCTATGCTTTGTAAAACCTCTAATACTCGTTTAGAAATAAGCTCGTCGCTTAAATTATCGAAACATAACTTGGCATTGTAAAACAAGTTTTGAAAAACAGAAAGTTCTTCAATTAGTAAATCGTCTTGAGAAACATAACCAATAACACCTTCAATTTTTTCTGGCTCTTTATGAATATCAATTCCGTTAATGGTTATTTGTCCAGTAGTTGGAGCATAAGTACCATTTAATAAATTTAGTAATGTAGATTTTCCTGCACCGCTGGCACCCATAATCCCCACCATTCTTCCTGATTCTTCAGAAAAATTGAAATGGTGCATACCCATGTTGCCACCTTTAAATTTGTAAGTAAGGTTTTCAACATTAAATACAATTTTCTCGGCATTATCGTCTTTGAAGAAAGAACTGATAATGTCGCTATAATAAATTGGCTGAACTTTAGAACTTCTAATAGAAGAGCCTTGATTTAAAATGTGAGAACGACTTTTATTGATAAGAATACCGTTCAAATACAGCTCAGAATCACCAAAATACCGAACAAAGAACATGTTTACGGTTTCTATTTTTATGATGCGTAAAACACCTAAAATAGATTCAGAGTAAATATGTCGACCTAACTTTAAATGTGATTCTTTTTTGTTGTTTATCACCAATACATTTGGTGAATCAATAGGTTCATCAATACTATTATGAACAAAACTTAAACATAAATCGTATTCTTCTTTTGGAATGTTAAATGTTTCTGATACTGTGGTAACAAATTCAAGTTCTTGTTCAGATGCTTCTTTGTTAGCGTAGATAAACTCCAGTAAACGAATAAGTACAATGATTTTCTGTTTTTGAGCAAGTTCTTCGTTAATTTGAGTACAGATTAAAAGAACTTTAACAGAGTTTACAGAAGTACGTTTTCTTTTTTTCTCGCTATCTGATTTTTGTGTTTTAGCAGTTATAAATTCATCATATAAAGCAAGGTATTCATCAACCAATTGTTGATTAAGCTGTTGTTTAAGAAAAGATTCAACAATTACTCTACTATTATCTGAAATTTCATTGGCTTCAGATACAATAGAGAACAATTGCATTAAGGCTTTTAGTATTCTTTCACTCATTCTTTATATGTAAAATATTTCGTTGTTAAAATACAAAAAAAGGCATTATTTTTTTGAAACAATGCCTTTAAATAATTTCTAAATATTAATTATTGTTTAAAGCCTACTAATAACACGGCACAACCAGATGCAAGGCTGTTAGGGTCTAAGTTTGCTTCAATAATACAATCAATAGTGTTGGTTATTTTAAAATCCCAATAAGGAGCATTTGCATAATCTTTATTGGTAAACAACAAATTTCTTTCTTTATCAAAAACAGAGAAAATTAAATTGCCATCAGACATACCACTACAAGCTGCAAAACGATAAGTACTATTACCATAAAGCACCATATTAAATTCAGCAACTTCATCGTCAAGTAATAACGAACGATAATCTTGTCCATCAGAAATAAATCCTTTTTTAATGTGCTTATCACACATACTAGCGATAGTATCGCATTGAGCAAAAGATGATTTTACCGCAACAAAACCAATTAATAAGATAACTATTTTGATTAATCTAAAGTTTTTCATTTTTCTGTTTTATTATAATTTCCTAAATAATATTAATTGATTATTTCAGCTCTAATTTTGTTTACTTTCTCCGTAATCGCAGTTAATTGTTCTGGAGTAATGCTAACGTCTGTAGTACTATTTATTGTAGTTACTTTGTTTTTAGCATCAACTGTAGGTTTTACATAAGTGTATGTAATTTCTATTTTTGAGAATAATTCGTCTAATTCAATTAAGTTGTCAACTAAGCCTGTAAATTCTGATTTACTATAGTATGGAGTAAGCAATTTAATTAAATTGTTTACAGTAGTTTTTTGTTCTCCAATTCGTTTAATAATATCTTTGTTGCCAGTCATTTTAGCAGCATCAGTAGCAAAGTATAAACTTTCAATCCATCCACCAGCTAAAATTAAGCCTCCTATGTCGTTTTGCTGACTGTTTTTTAAATAACGGTCGCTTGATTTGTAGGCATCAGAAACTAATGATAAGATAGAATCTTGATTTCCAATGTTTTTTTCAAAACGTTGAACCAATTCCATATCAAAAGCACTACTAACACCTAAATCATCACCAATAGATTTAATAGCAGTTAAAAAAGAAATAGCATCTTGTGTTTGCTCGTACAATGTAACATATCCTAAATCAGCACCAAAAACACCTAAGTTTAATGCTTTTTTAAAATTTGTAGAATACTTTGTTACGTTAGAAGGAACATTTAACATTGCTTTGTTATAATTTGTTCCTGAATTTTTAATTAATGCAGCAGTTTGGATAGGAGAAGGAATACTAAATACCTTTCCATCAATTTCCATTAACTGCGATTGTTTTGGATCTGCATCTTGTTCTAGTGTTGCATCATCTTCTGTTGTAGTTGATTCACCACCACAACCATAAGCTATTAAAGCAATAGTTGATAATGCAATTAGTTGATTTCTGAAGTTAAAAATGTTCTTTGCCATTATAATTTTTTTAGAAACGAATTTTCATTAATGCAAATAAACAAAAAAATCTTCAATTCAAAAGAATAAAAATTTCGATAAATCTTAACTATTAAATGTTAATTGTTAAAAATATTGGTACGAATTAAAAAATAACGCAAAATGAAGAAGGAAATAACAGCAGAAATTAAAAACATAATGCTTTGGGTATATTCCAACAAAATTAATTTACCAGTAAAAAACAACAACGAATAAGTCAATGTTATTGAGCTAATCCAACAAACCAACAATTTAAACAAGTTTGAATTATCTGTTTTACCAGATTTAAAAGGTTTCCAGTTTCCATCTGGTTTAACCAGATTGTAAAAACTTAACAGAGTAGTGTGTTCCGAAGGTTTTGTTAAAAAAGTAGTTAATAACCACGCAACTGTGGTAAACAAAACGGTAAACATAAAAGGACCTCTATTTTCTGTAAATGAATTACCCAACAAATCAATTAAAAAATAATGTCCTATTATATAACCAATAAAAGGTGAAATAGTTGCTGCTATTTCGCTCCAAGCATTTATTCGCCACCAATACCACCGTAAAATTAAAACAAGACCTAAACCAGCTCCGCATTCCATAATAAATTCCCAAACGGCAGATATGGAATTGATTTGAGTAGTAACAAAGGCACCAGTTATCATTATTAAAATGGTAGAAAGTTTAGAAACTTTTACATAGTGTTTTTCTTCCTGTTCGGTTGATTCTTTGTTTGCCGACTTTTTGATAAACCTCTTGTATAAATCGTTTACTAAATAACTTGCTCCCCAGTTTAATTGCGTGGAAATGGTACTCATGTAAGCTGCTAAAAAAGCAACAAACAATAATCCTTTTAAACCAACTGGTAAAAAGTCCTTCATTGCCATTACAAATCCTAGCTTTTTATCGGTTAACTCAGGGTATAACACCAATGAGCACAAACCAACAATAATCCAAGGCCAAGGACGTAAACAGTAATGAGCAATTTGAAAAAATAAGGTAGCAAATACAGCATCTTTTTCATTTTTTGTGCTCATCATACGTTGAGCAATGTAACCACCACCGCCAGGTTCTGCGCCAGGATACCAACTTGCCCACCATTGTATGGCTGCAAATGAGAAAAAAGCTCCAATACTAATTGTTAAAGTGGATAAACTGGCACCTTCTTTTCCTCCAATTTGAGGTAAAAAGTTTAAAGTTCCTTCGGGTAATTTGGTTTTTAACGCCTCAATTCCTCCAATTTTATCTGAATTTACAACAATTACAGCTAGAATTATACATCCAATCATGGCAATTACAAATTGAATGGTATCGGTTATGGCAACACCCAATAAACCAGATAATGACGAATAAATCATGGCTATTATCATTACTCCAATGGTGTACCAAAATGCAATAGAAGGGTCAACATCAAAGAATACTTGAATAATGGAAACCATTGCTAGGTTAACCCAACCAATAATCAACACATTCATAAATAAACCAAGATAAACCGATTTAAAACCTCTTAAAATTGCCGCTGGTTTACCGCTATACCTTAATTCTATTAATTCTAATTCGGTTAAAACATTTGCTCGTCGCCAAAGGTTGGCAAAGAAAAAAGTAGTAAGCATTCCTCCAATTAAAAAGTTCCACCAAATCCAGTTTGATGAAATACCATTTTTTGCAACTAGCTCAGTAACAGCTAAAGGAGTATCGGCAGCAAAAGTGGTAGCTACCATTGACATACCTGCAATGTACCAAGGTAAATTTCTTCCGCCAAGGAAAAAATTGGCTAAACTGCTACTGGCTTTATTTTTAAATTTTAATCCAATGTAAAGCGATAAAATCAGGAATGAAGCAATGATAATCCAATCGATGGTTTCTAAAATCATACGTGTTTAATTTTAGTGAAAAGTACACACATTAACAACTGAATTAAGCAAATAAAAAATTGATTATTAACAACATTTAGTAAATAAACCTGTTGCAACATAAATTTAAAAACTAAATTTGAGGTTATGAGTTTTAGGATTGATTTACAACAAATACAACAGTACTCTAAATTAGAATTGATTGCCAAACAGGTGGTTGAGGGCTTTATTACGGGCTTACATAAAAGCCCTTTTCATGGATTTTCTGTTGAGTTTGCCGAACATCGTTTATACAATTCTGGAGAATCGACACGACATGTAGATTGGAAATTGTATGGGAGAACGGATAAATTGTTTTTAAAGCGGTATGAAGAAGAAACCAACCTTCGTTGTCAGTTGGTTATTGATTCTTCATCATCCATGTATTTTCCAGCAATTGATGTAAATAGTGATAAGTTTAACAAACTGAAATTTTCTATTTATGCTTCGGCAGCTATCATGAATTTGTTAAAAAAACAGCGTGATGCTGTAGGTTTGAGCATATTTAGTGATAAATTAGATGTACACACTCCTGCAAAATCAAGTACTGTTCATCATAAATATTTAACTCATGAGTTGGAGGGGTTAATTAATCAACCTAACTTAAACAGAAGCACCTTTGCCATTAAATCGTTGCATACTATTGCTGAAAGTGTACACAAACGTTCGTTAATTATTTTATTTAGCGATATGATGGAGAATGTAGGGAGTCACGATGAATTATTTTCTGCTTTACAACACTTAAAACACAACAAACATGAGGTTATTTTGTTTCATACGGTAGATAAAGAGAAGGAATTAGATTTTAATTTTGAAAACAGACCATATCAATTTATCGATTTGGAAAGTGGAGAAGAAATAAAGCTGCACCCCAATGAAGTAAAAGAAAATTATGTAAAACAAATTCAGGAGCAAACCAATAGTTTGAAAATAAAGTGCTTACAATATGGAATTGAATTTGTTGAAGTGGATATAAATAAAGGGTTTCATCAAATTTTGCTCACGTATTTGATAAAAAGAAAAAAAATGATGTAAATTTTTTTAAAAAATTTTTGGAAGTAAAAAAAACAAGTATATTTGCACTCCTTTTAAAGGAAACGGTTTGGTAGTTCAGTTGGTTAGAATACATGCCTGTCACGCATGGGGTCGCGGGTTCGAGTCCCGTCCAGACCGCAAAAGCTCTTCAGAAATGGAGAGCTTTTTTATTTTAAAGCTATTTTAGCATTATGAAAAATAATTTTTATAAAATTTTAGCGAAAATAAATAAGGCTATACTACCAAGCTTTACCAAGCAAAAATTGGATTTAAGCAAAGCCTCTAAATTACAATTAGCAATTTTTGGTTGGCGAATGTTTGTTACAATGAGAGCTTTAAATAAAGATTAACAAATTACTTTTGTTTGAATAAGCTTAAATCTTATCTTTAACCAACCAAAAAAAGAATTCATTGGCTGTATCAAAAAATATAAAATCTTCTAATGTTGATGTTCAAATACAGCAATTAATTAAACAGTCGTCAGAATTACTTTTAACCGATTTTAAACAAGCATTAAGCTTTGCTGAACAAGCTAGAGATTTATCTCACGCTAATTTTTATTCAAAACAACTTGCTGATAGTTTAAAACAACTTTCAGCTTGTTATGCTTATATTTCTGATCATGGAAATGTGATGGGAACGGCTTTAGAAGCAATGGATTTGTATAAAAGCTGTAATGATAAAGCAGGTGAAGCAGATTGTTTAAATATTTTAGGCGGAGTTTATAATTTTTTACAAGATTATAACAAACGTTTGGAGTGTAATTTAAAATGCTTAGCACTTCGTATTAAATTAGATGATAAAAATGCTCAAATAAGCACCTATAACAATATTGGTGATACTTATACGGTAATGGGCGATTACGAAAATGCGCTAAAATACTTTAACATTTGTTTAGAATTTGAGTTGCCAGATAGGTATAAAGCTATTGTTTATTACAATATTGGAGAGGTTAATTATTTCACCAAAAATTATACAGTTGCTCAAGAATACATTCAAAAAGGTTTAGATTTTGGATTATCTACCGATTATTGGCAAATAATTGTAGCTGCTTACCAAATGCAAGCCAACATTTTATTACTTGATAAAAATTATACTGCAGCTATTGAAGTGTTAAATAAAGCTTTAGATGTAACTGATATTAAAAAGTCGAAAGAAGATAAATATCCTTTATACGAGTTGCTTTCAGAAGCATATTCTGGTTTAAAAGAGTACCAAAAAGCTTATGAGTATTTAGATAAATATAACAAGCTTAAAAATGAAGTGTTGAGTTTTAATAATGCTCAGAAGCTTAAAAAAATAGAATTTGAACACCATTTTAAAAGCATTACAAACGAAACGGATGAAATAAAGAAAAAGAATAAACAAATTGTTTCGGCATTTAAACAAATTGAGATACAACGAAACGAAATTGAAAGTAAAAATACTGCTATAACTGATAGTATTCATTACGCTAAACGAATACAGTATGCAATTTTACCATCGGATAAAAAAGTAAAAGATTGTTTAAAGAACAGTTTTGTTTTTTACCAACCGAAAGATATTGTAAGTGGTGATTTTTATTGGGTAGAACGTGTTGGTGATTTGGTTGTTTTTTCTGTTATTGACTGTACAGGACATGGTGTACCTGGTGCTTTTGTGAGTTTGATAGCTTACAATATGATTAATAAGGTTGTGTTAGAAAATCAAGTTACTAATCCAGCAGAAATATTAAACAATATGGATGTGTTAATGCAAAGTTTGTTTGAACAATCTACTGAAAATATTCGTGATGGAGTAGATATGGGTATTTGTACCTTGAATACAAAAACAAACGAGTTGAATTTTGCAGGAGCTTTTCATTCATTATTTATTTGTAACAATAATGAGTTACAAGAAATAAAAGGAAACCGTGAATCGATTGGTTTTTCTATTTATGAGAAGAAAAAAGAATTTGAAAATCATCAGTTAAAATTGTCATCAGGTAGTACTGTTTATTTGTCGACTGATGGTTTAGCTGACCAATTTGGTGGAGTTAAAGGGAAGAAGTTGAAATGGAAAGGCTTAAAACAACAACTGTTAAACTGGCACCAACTACCAATTAATAAACAACAAAAAACAGTTAAACAATTTCTTGTTGATTGGAAAAATGACCTAGAACAGTTAGATGATATTTGTGTATTAGGAGTAAAGGTTTAGATTTTACTTGATTCCTTTAAATAAGTCCTGTATAAAACCACCAATAATTGGCACTTCTTTCTTCTCTTGGTTTATGGCTGATACAAGCCCTAATATCCAAAAAATGAATAAAGCGACTAATGATATTATGATAGCAGCATCAATTATCCATCCTAAAAAAGGAATAAAAGCAAAAACACTACCGGAAAGAATTAATACTAATACAGTTAAGACAATACCCAATGATTGTCTTAGATGAAAAACCCCAAGCTCAGATTTATTACGGTCATCATTATTCATAACCAATGCAATAATAAAACCCACAATGGTAATATAACTTAAAATTGCTACTGTTTTACCAGGGTCTTGTGTTTGGCTTGTTTCCATTTGATATTTTTTATTTAGACTAAATTATCAATTTATTATTGAATCAATGTATTGTATTATTTTTTCTTTGTCATTTGGATGAAACCAAGTATAATCGTTTGATTTATTAAACCATGAGAGTTGCTTCTTTGCATACCGGCGTGTATTGACTTTGATTTTTTCTACAGCTTCATCTAGAGTGATTTGATTGTCTAAATAAGTAAACAATTCGGTATAACCAACTGTTTTTAAAGCATTATGGTTTTTATAATCAGTCACTCGTTTTACTTCATCTAATAAACCATTTTTCATCATCAAATCAACACGTTGATTAATTCTGTCGTACAATTCTTCTTTATCACGATTCAGGGCAATTTTTACAATGTTAAAGGGTCGTTTTTTTGTTTTTCCAACTCTTAACGATGAGTATGAATGGTTACTTAAAGTACATACTTCAATGGCTCTATAAAGGCGTTTAACATTATTTAAATCGATGGTATTATAAAATTCAGGGTCGAGTTGTTTTAGCTTTTCTTGTAAAACTTCAATACCATATTTGTTGAATAATTCTTCTAGTTCGTTACGTAGTTGTTCATCTCCTTCAGGTATATCATCGTCAAAACCATTACAAACAGCATCAATATATAAACCAGATCCTCCTGTTAGAATTATAATAGGATTGGTTTTAAATAATTTTTCTAACAATGTTAACACATCGTTTTCGAAATTAGTGGCGTTGTATGTTTGTGTAATGGAATGGGAATCAACAAAATGATGCGTGACACCTTGCATTTCTTCCATTGTAGGTTTAGCCGTTCCAATGCTTAATTCTTTAAAGAACTGTCGAGAATCGGCATTGATAATTTCGGTGTTAAAGTGTTTGGCTATTTCAACACAAAGGGCGGTTTTTCCTACGGCAGTTGGACCAGTAATAACAACTAGAGTAAGTTGCATGGTTTAATAATAGTTTTCGTTGTCGTCGTACCCTTCGTTGTTTTCAAAATCATCAAAACCTTCAAACATATCGTCTTTAAACAGACTGTCTTCGGCATCAATTTCGTTTAATAATTCATCATTTAAATATGCATCGGCATACGCTGCATCATCGTTCATCTTTATTTCCAATTCTCCTTGAGAATAAACCACTCTGGGATAAAAATCTGCTTCTTCTTTTACTTTAATTTCGATAAGTTCAATAAAAAAATTATGAATATTTAAGAAGTCATAAGCGTACAACAAATGGTCGCCTAAGCAGTTGGAAATGGTATTGATATTAATTTCTGACATGACTAATATTTTGTCTATTTCACCATCTTCAGCACCAACATCAAATAAGGTAATTTCTTGACCCTTATTCCAGTTGTCGTCGCTAACATAGAATGATGCCATTTGAGAGCCGTCGAAACCAAATGAAGCAACAATCATTTCATGCAAATCTTCAAAATTTTGGGTGCTCTTAATTTCAATATCTCTAAATATTTCTTTTTCGCCTTCAGCTAATACTCGTAACTTGTAAATACTCATGTTGTAATAAGTTTTATTTAAAATTAGGATAAAAGTTTAAACTTTCAAATTTAAGGCTTTACCTTTTTCTAACATAAATTTAAAAGCTTCGTCATAATTGTTGGCAATTTCACCTTCTAGAATGGCTTCTCTAATGGCATCTTTAATTAAACCTACCTCTTTAGAAGGCTTAATGTTAAAGGTTTTCATAATTAATTCGCCAGTTATTGGGGGTTGCCAATTACGAAGTTGGTCTTTTTCCTCAACCTCTTTAAGTTTTTGTTTTACTAATTCAAAGTTTGCCATGTAACGCTTTACTTTTTCTTCATTTTTGGAAGTAATATCGGCATTACAAAGGGTTAACAAATCGTCAATATCTTCTCCTGCATCAAACAATAACCTACGCACAGCACTATCAGAAACAATATCGTTAACTAAAGCAATAGGGCGTAGGTGTAAACGAACCAATTTTTGAACATATTTCATTTTATGGTCGAGCGGTAATTTTAGGTTTTTAAATATTCTTGGAACCATTTGAGCACCTTTGTCCTCGTGACCATGAAAAGTCCAACCGTGGTCTTTTTCAAATCTTTTGGTGGCTGGTTTGGCAATATCATGTAAAATGGCAGCCCAACGCAACCATAAATCGTTGGTATTTGGGCAAATATTATCCAATACTTGTATGGTGTGATAAAAATTGTCTTTGTGTCCTTTGTTTCCAATAAATTCCACTCCATGTAAAAGGTTCATTTCGGGGAAAATTATTTCTAATAAACCTGTGTTAAATAAGTGTTTAAAACCAATGGAAGGGGTAGGAGACAAGATGATTTTATTTAACTCATCGGTAATACGTTCTTTAGAAACAATTCTAATGCGTTGTCGGTTTGTTCTTATGGCTTGTAAAGAATTGGACTCTATATCAAATCCTAATTGAGTGGCAAATCGAATTGCTCTCATCATTCTTAATGGGTCATCGGAATAAGTAATATCAGGGTTTAGGGGTGTTTTAATAATCTTATTTTCAATATCAATTAAACCGCCAAAAGGGTCAAGGATTTCTCCGTAAGTATCTTTTTTTAAGCTTATAGCAAGTGCATTTATAGTAAAATCTCTTCGGTTTTGGTCGTCTTCTAACGTTCCATTTTCAACTATAGGTTTTCTTGAACCTCTGTCGTAGCTTTCTTTTCTCGCACCAACAAATTCAATATCGTAATCTTGGTATTTTAGCATAGCAGTACCAAAGTTCTTAAACACATTAACTTTTGTATTGTTACCAATTATTTTGGCTACACGCTCGGCGAGTTCAATACCAGATCCAATTGCTACAACATCAATGTCTTTACATGGACGATTTAACACAATATCGCGAACAAAACCACCAATCACATAGGCATCAACTTGTTGTTGGCTGGCTGCTTCTGCAATAATGTTAAAAATGGGGTGCTGAATGTGTTTTTTCAAATCAAAAAATATTTTGGATTGCAAAGGTAATGGTTTTTGATTGGATACTGTTTTGTTGAAATTAATTGTAAGTAAATACTTAACATTAATAAGTATTTACACACTATTAAAAATCATTCAAATACCTATTGAATTGGGTTGTAATACCGTTGTATGTTGGTTTTGTGGGGTTTAACTTGGTTTATGTTTTGTTAAATCAAGTACTATGATAAAATTTTCTTTATATATGTTGAGTTTATGTTTAGTTATAAACGGTTATTCTCAATGCCAATCGGTAATTTATCTTTCTAATATAAATGTAAATAATGATGAAAATACTTGTGGAGCAGTAGTTAATTATGTTACACCTTTTATTTTAGATACTTGTTCAAACAATACTTTTTACGAAAATTTTGAATCTGGATTTTCGGGTTGGAATACTGGAGCTTATAATACTCTAAACAATTGGACTATTCAAGATTTATCGGGAGCTGAAACACCATTAGGAAGTAATATGTTTGGCGTACCTCATTCTGGTAATTATGCTTTTGGAGGTAAAGAATACAGTTATATTCAAAGCCCTGTATTTAGTACTGTAGGAGGAGGAGATTTTTCGTTCGATTTTTTTGTAAATAATGAGCCAGCAGTTCACGATCAAGAAACCGTAGAAATATCATTTGATGGAGGAATTACCTGGAATCAATTGGTATTAAGTCAGTTGCCAAATAATGAGTTTACGGTGCAATCAGCAAGTTTTCCAATTTCTGCTTCAGATGGTTCGGTAACAACTATGGTTAGATTTACCTACAATACGGTAGATGCTTGTTGTGGGGCTCAAGATGGGTTTTTTATAGATAATGTGCGGTTTGAAAAAAATAATACTAGTACTATTCAATTACTCTCTGGATTGGGTTCAGGTTCAATTTTTCCAATTGGAAATACAACCGAAGTATATCAAGTTTCTGATGGAGTTAACAATGATACCATTTCATTTTCAGTAACAGTAAATTCAACACATCATTCAACTCAAACGCTATCTATTTGTTTTGGTGAAAGCATTTCGGTTGGAACAAACATTTACACTACTACAGGTTTATATTATGATACATTATCAACATCGTTTGGATGTGATTCTGTTGTTACAACAAACCTTTTGGTTAAAAATAGTATAGATACTACATTGTTTATTGATGATAGATTAATAATGTCAAATGAAGTTAATGCGAGTTATCAATGGTTGAGTTGTACCATTACGAATACTCCAATAAATGGTGCAAATGATAGGGAATTTATTGCAAATGAGAATGGAAATTATGCTGTTGTTATTTCAAAAGAAGGGTGCGAAAAAATTTCGACAAGTGTAACTATTATGAGTGTTGGAATGGATGAATTAAAGAACAACAATGGAGTAATGGTTTATCCGAATCCATTTGTTGATAACATTAAATTAGTTTTTGATAAATTGGAAAACAATGCTTCAATTTCAATTTTTGATGTGTCAGGAAAAGAATTGTATCAAATGGATAAAATAAATGCACTAATTACTGAACTAGATTTAAGTAGCTTTTCATCAGGCATTTATTTTGTTAAAAGTTACAATGGAAAAGAGCAAAAACTAGTCAAATTAATTAAGCAATAACTTATTTAATAATTTTAGCTTTATCCTCAATTTCACCATCCGAATTAAATATAATCAGTTCGTAAATTCCATTTGTCCAATAACTAGTATTAATAGCTTTCTCTCTGCCTTCGTACACTTTTTGTCCGAGAGCAGAATAAATTTTAATTACACAATTATCACATAGAGCATACTCAATGTTTAATATATCTTTTACAGGATTTGGATAAACAGAAATATCTTTAATTCCTTTATTGTTTATTACTTGAATATCGCTATAGCTATATTCACCATTAAAATCGGTTTGTTTTAAACGATAATAAGATATTCCTTCTAAAGGATTTTGATCAACAGTAGAATAGCTCAGTGTGTAATTGCTATTTCCAGCACCTTTTACAGTAGTTAACTCTTCCCAAACAAAGGTGTTGCTACTTTTTTCTACTGTAAAGTAATCGTTATTAATTTCGGTTTCTGTTTGCCAATCCAACACAACCGTTTTATTCACAAGATTAGCATTAAATGATGTTAGTTCTATTGGTAAAGGATTTACGCCTGTTTTGGAACCAAATGTTACAGGGCTAAAATTTGTAAAAGTAACCGTTGAAATTACACTTCCAGCAGATGCCGAACCTGCAGCTAATCCACCCATATTCTCCCATTCGGTAGTTCCACCATCGTAATGGCTAACAACCAAATCACTTAAAGTAGTAATACCATGATCTGTACTATTCCAATATAATGTTACAGTTAGTGAAGAACTACCTGAAACTCTATCTAAGTCCCAATAATCTACAGAGCTCACATGATCTAATGATGGGTCAAGAGCTGTTCTATTGCTTGGCATTGCTCTATTGAATTTAGCTCTAAATTCATCGGTAACAACAGCAGGAGCTGAAATGCCAATTGGGTTATAGTAACCAGCATCACCTAAAGGAAATGTAAAAGCATCATTCCCTGTTTTTTGAGCCACACCATCAATATGAGAAGATACAGATGCACCTTTCCATTTTGAATTATCTTCAAAAACAATTTCATTTGTACCATTATAAATAATTCCATCAGTAAAGAAAACGGAATCTATTATGTGCATATTACCATTGTTAATTACCAATCCTTTTTTGTTATTAACCTTCATCTGATGAACATTTATTGGATTTGTAGAATTCCACCGAGAGGTGTCCACACAAGTTTTAAATTCTACTAAACCAATATTGGTATTAAAAACGCCAGCATTGTTTTTCCATTCGTCGTAAATACTCAAATGAGCACTACTGCTTAGGGTAAGACTAGCACCATTTGCAACGTCTAAATCGTATAAATAAGCTCTGTTTGGTATAGTTGGATAGTTTCCTAAACTACCCGGTATAACAGCTTTATAGCCAGAACGAGGTACACCTGCTGACCAGTTTGTTGGGTCGTACCAATTGGTATTAACTCCCAACCAAGTTGATGTAGTTGGTGTAAAGGATGGAATAAAATTTAATGGCGGATTATCGTTTACCACTATTTTATTAGAAGTAAAAATTGATGATGAGCAGTTTGCAAAACTTGCAGTTACCTCACAAGTAATTTGGTCGTTTTGCCTTAAGGTGTCATTGCTATAGGTTGCTGAATTGCTTCCCACATTAACGCCATTTAATTTCCATTGATAGGTAGGAGAGTTTCCAATGTTGTTTGCAACGGCAATAAAGTTACCGTGAGTAGCATTTCCAACTTTTGCACCATTAAATGTTCCTCCAACAGTATTGATGCTTGCATCAACATATAACGGAAATGAAGGAGCGATAGCACTAGTGTAAATAACATTGTTGTTTTTTATATATTTAACGGTGTTTCCTGAAATATCTATTCTTAAAGTATCGTTTGTTGCATAAGTTCCAAAGTTACCTCTATTACTACCATTTTCATAAATGTTTAAACTTCCACCAGCAATTAAATAAAAAGCATAATCTATATCAGTATAACTCATGTTTACATTTGTAGCATTTAAACCAATCATTCTACTCTTATTTGTTTCGGTTGCTACAAATTGAAAAAATCCGTTAGATTTTACACTATTAAACGAGAATGCCCCAGCGTCCCAGCCATTTGTTCCTCCAACTTTTGAAATATTGTTGTTGTTTTTAGTTACACCAGATATGGATTGCCATGAAACATCTTCAACCGCAAATTGACATCCATTTCTACCTGTAGCTTCTCGTGTAATATAAAAGGTAACAAAATTATCTAATGGTTCTGAATTGATTCTAATATTATTTGAACTTATTAGAGTGTCAGTACAACCCGAAGTTCCATTAATAGATAATACACAACTAATTAAATCACCATTAGTCAGAGTAGTATTTGTATATGTGGCACTATTTGAACCTACATTACCACCATTTAATTTCCATTGATAATTTACATTACTTGCTCCATCAACAAATGCAGTGAACTTTCCATACAAACCATTGTAAACAGTTATGTTTTTAAGTGTACTACCAACCGTGTTTAAACTCATATCAACATAAAGTGGAAGAGTTGGAGCAACAGTGCTGGTATAAATAACATTTCCATTTTGCAAATAAAGAACTTGATTGTTTACTATTGCTATTCTGAGTGTATCTCCTGTTGAATAAACACCCCAAGCACCTCTACTAGTACCATTTTCGTAAATGTGTAAAGCACCTCCTGCAACCAAATAAAAAGCATAATCAATATCTGTATAACTAACATTAACATTTACCGCATTTAAACCAATCATACGACTAGTATTAGTTTCATTGACTATGGATTGCATAAAACCTCCATTTGTAACCTTATTATAGGAAAATCCACCAACGTCCCAACTATTTGTTCCAGATGTTTTTGTAACATTGTTTGTACCACTTAATGTTAAACCAGAAAGGCTTTGCCACGCTACTTCTTCATTAGCAAAAAGACAAGAGTATTCAACTATTGAATCGTTTCGGATAGAAAATAATACGGAGTTAACCAAACTTTGCTCATTAATAATTATTTTGTTTGATAGGGCAGTAGTATCGGCAGTACAACCACTTGTATTTGTTAAAGTTAATAAACAGTAAATAGTATCGCCACTAACAGTAGATGTATTGGTATAAATAGGACTATCTGTTCCAACATTGGTTCCGTTTAATTTCCATTGATATTTTACGCTAGAAAATCCTGAAACAAAAGCTGAATAAATACCATAAGTGGTGTTGTTTACATATATTTTTTCTAATGTACTTCCAACGGTATTTAAACTCATATCTACATACAATGGCAATGTAGGAGCAACAGTACTGGTATAAACAATATTTCCGTTTTGTATGTAACGCACTTGATTTCCAACAACTGCTATACGAAGTGTATCTCCTGTAGAATAAGCTCCCCAAGCACCTCTGCTTGTACCGTTTTCGTAAATGTTTAAAGAACCACCAGCTACTAAATAAAATGCATAGTCAATATCAGTATAACTAACATTGGTATTTACCGCATTTAAACCAATCATTCTACTTTTATTGGTCTCATTAACTATAGTTTGCATAAAACCACCATCTTCTACTTTGTTGTAAGAAAAACCACCAACATCCCAACTATTTGATCCAGTTGTTTTAGTTACATTATTCGTTCCATTTAAAGTTAAACCAGAAATACTTTGCCAAGCTACTTCTTCAAAAGCATATTTACAAGAAGGAGTTATAATGGAATCATTTCTCACTGAAAAAATCAAATTCTTTTTTGGTGTTTGATCTTGAACTGTTATAGCGTTAGATGTAAAGGAAGTATCCGTTCCACATTGGGTTGAGCCATTAATATAAAACTCGCAAGTAACAACATCATTTGTTGTTAATGTAGTATTAGTGTAACTGGGGCTATTACTACCTACATTGCCACCATTTAATTTCCATTGATAATTAACATTTGCCAAACCTACAGTTGAGGCAACAAATCTTCCATAAGCTGGGTTAGCAACAGATATATTTTGAAGTGTTGAACCAACGGTATTTAAACTCATATCTACATATAATGGTAGGGTAGGAGTAACTGTACTAGTATAAACAATGCTTCCGTTTTGTATGTATCGAACCTGATTTCCAACTACTGCTATACGAAGTGTATCTCCTGTAGAATAAGCTCCCCAAGCACCTCTGCTCGTACCATTTTCATAAATGTTTAAACTACCTCCGGCAACCAAGTAAAAAGCATAGTCAATATCAGTATAGCTTACATTTGCATTTGTGGCATTTAAACCAATCATACGACTAGTATTGGTTTCATTAACTATAGTTTGTAAATATCCACCATTTTCAACTTTATTAAAAGAGAAAGCACCCACATCCCAGCTATTTGAACTACTTGCTTTACTTACATTATTGGAGCCATTAACGTAAGTACAAGAAATGCTTTCCCATCGAATTTTTTCTTCAAAAAATTTACAACTACCGTTAAGAATAGAGTCGTTTCGAATAAAATAGTTAATGTCTCTAGTTATAGGTAAAGATTTGATTTTTAGTTGATTTGACACAACACTACTACCAGAACAACCTCCTAAGCTAGGTGTAAGGATACATTCTAATAAATCACCGTCACTTAAATTGTTACTATAAGTCGTCAATCCTGTTCCTACATTACCACCATTTAATTTCCATTGATAGGTAGGAGATGCTCCTGGGTTGGATTCAAAAACTGTAAATAAGGTTTCTGTACCATTTCCAACAACAACTTTTTGAAGTGTTCCATTTACCGTATTAATTGAAATATCTACAAACATTGGTAAAGTTGGTGTTGTAGTACTGGTGTAAATGATGTTATTGTTTTGAATATAAAATACTTTATTGTTCATTACAGCAATACGTAAAGTATCTCCTGTTTGATAAGAACCCCAAGTACCTCTATTGGTACCATTTTCATAAATAGTTAAACCTCCACCACTTTGTAAATAAAAAGCATATTCTAAATCGGTATAACTGGCATTTGAGTTAACAGTATTTAAGCCAATCATTCTGTTGGTATTGGTTTCCACAATAATAGTTTGCATAAAACCATTGTTATAAACCTTATTTACAGATATGGCATCTGCATCCCAACTATTTACTCCGCCTACTTTAATAATGTCGTTTTGTGCAGCAACCGTACCAGTTAAATTTTTCCATACAACATTCTCTAATGCAAATTTGCAAGTTTTTAGATTTGTGGTATCACCTGTTAAGGTAAAATAACACTGAGCGGTTATATTATTAAAGCTGTAACTGCTTAATAATAGGAATAAACCAATAATTTTAAGCTTGGGAAAATAAAGAAGAGATTTCATATTTAATCTAAATACCTATGTACGAATAGTAAAGATACTCAATTTTTTCTTTAAAAAATTAAGTATTAATACTCAATTTAAGTAATGAAATACTAGAGAAAATTGTTTATTTTATAATTCTACTTTGGAATTTATTGCCATTACCATCAATAATTAAGACTTCGTACAACCCACTTTTCCAGTATTCAGTATTGATTTTTGTATCGCTACCATTGTATATTAACTGACCTGAAGTAGAAAATACGTTTATGATACATTCGTTACATAAGTTTGAAATATGAAGTGTATTTTTTACTGGATTAGGGTATAGTGAAATGTCTTTAATTCCTTTATTGTTTATTACTTGAATATCGCTATAGCTATATTCACCATTAAAATCGGTTTGTTTTAAACGATAATAAGATATTCCTTCTAAAGGATTTTGATCAACAGTAGAATAGCTCAGTGTGTAATTGCTATTTCCAGCACCACGAATTTCTTTAATTGATTCCCAGTTTTTTAAATCAGTACTTCTTTCTATAGTGAAATAATCATTGTTAATTTCAGTTTCGGTTTTCCATGAAAACCAAACATTGTTTTTTAACAAGGTAGCATCGAATGAAATTAACTTAACAGGTAAAGGATTAGCTGCGGTTATAGATGCTAATGTAAAAGGGCTAAATGAAGTTACAGCTGCACTAGAAATAACAGTTCCTGCAGTTGTATTGCCAGTTGTGCCTCCATTTCCATGATTAACCCATTGAGCACCATTCCATCGGGCAACTACTAAATTTGGTAAACTAGTTACTCCTCCACTTCTTGGAGTTCCCCAGCCTAAAGTAACAGTAACATTGCTTGTTCCGCTTCTATCTAATGTCCAATATTCAGAGGTAGAAACATGATGAATTGAAACATCTTTCAAAGCCGTATTATAAGTAGGTGTAGGGTCAGTTTTAAAATACTCAGCTGTAAAGTAGTCGGTAGGTACCGAAGGGGCAGAAATTGTTAAAGGTGCATATTCATTATTTTTTCCAACATGGAAAGTATAAGCACTAGAGCCAATTTTTCTTAAAGGACCTTGTATATAGGAAGATGATGACCCTAATAAGGTTGTAGTGGCATCGTTTACTACTAAAAGGTTGCTACTGGTTGTTCTTACTACACCATTAGCCAAAACAAGTTGTTTTTGTACGGTTAAATTACCACCTTGTAAGGTTAACTGAGGTACAGTAATATGTGTGTTGTCAAAGGTTAGGTTCTGATAGGTAAAAGTGTCGCCAGTTCCAGAGCCACCAGCACCAACTATTTGAGAGTTAGCTGTTCCATTGTAAATAACATTAGAACTATTGTTGCTAGTTAATTTACCATAAGCAGGGCTTCCTCTTAAAACATTTCTTTTTATTCTTAAACTAGCTGTATTATTTAATTCAATTTCTGTTTTATTGTCGGCACTTGCAATATACTGAATATCTCTATTAACAGTTAAAGTAGAAGTATTGTTTAGTTGACTAAAAATTTTCATACCTCCAGTGTGATTTAAAATTAAATCCTGACCAATATTAACTGCAGCACTACCATTTAATGTAAAAGTATTATTGGTAACTGTACCTCCTGTAGAATTCCATGTTAAATCTTTATTTATAGTTAAAGATGAACCTGTATTTACAGTTAATCCAAAAGCATTAGCTCCACCATTTCTTGTAAAAGTAGCAGCATCGTTAACGGTTAAAGTACCTCCAGATTGAACAATAACATTTCCATTAAAATTATTACCAGTATTGGTTACATTTAAAGCTCCAGACACGGTTAATTGTCCAGCATTAATGTCCAATTGAGTATTGCTTGAATTAACATTGATGTTAACTTCAGCACAAACTTCTGTGCTTGAAACTGAAATAGAATTATCTTGGATATAGGCAACATCACCAGCATCAGGGTAAGATGCAGCCGCAGGTCCTGCATGACTTACAATCGACCAGTTATTACCATTGTTCCAAGCACCATTGGCAATAGAATAGTATTCAGTATCAACATTATCTATACACAAAGTAAAAGTGCCTCGATAACCCAATCCAACATAATTATCACATGAAATGTAGTACGTGTTTCCAACAATTAAAGCCGCAGAGCTTAATGATATATCAGTAGTTGCATTTACTCTTCTTGTGCAACCAACCTGAGTAACAGCATCGGATTGCCATAAGGCTATATTTGGGTGTTGCAGTGTCCCTTCTGCACCAGCAACTTTCATTTGTAAAGTAACATTATTTGAAACCGCTACAAACTTAAACCAACGGGTATAGTTAGGACCATTTTCCCAACAACTACCTTTTAATCCATCTGCAGTAGCATTAACGGTAGAGTAGAATGCATTTGGTGAGCACCAATTGTTTAAGTTAGTTAACTCAATTGCACCTGCAACTTCATCATAGGTAACACTGTTATCAATACAAAGTGTAAATGTACCTCTATACCCTAAACCAACATAATTATCAACTGAAACATAATAAGTATTTCCAATAACTAAATTAGATGTACTGATTTGAACGTCTGTGGTTGCATTAATTCTTCTTACACAAGCTATTTCAGTAGTAGCATCACTTTGCCAAAGTGCCATATTAGGGTGTTGCATGGTTCCTTCGGTACCACCAACTTTTAAATCAAGAGTAACATTTGCTGAAGTAGCTACAAATTTAAACCATCGGGTATAGTTTGGACCATTTTCCCAACAGCTACCCTTTAATCCATCGGCAGTTGCAAATACAGTGGTGTAAAATCCATCAGGAGAGCAATTGTTAGCCGTATGGATTAATGTAACAGCCCCAGCAATTTCATCATAGGTTACACTATTATCAATACAAAGAGTAAAAGTACCTTGATAACCAGATCCAACATAATTATCTACCGAAATGTAATAAGTATTACCAATAACTAAAGCAGAACTGGTTATCTGAACATCTGTTGTAGCGTTAATTCTTCTCACACAACCTACTTCTGTTGTTGCATCTGACTGCCATAGAGCCATGTTAGGATGTTGCATAGTTCCTTCGGCACCACCAACTTTTAAATCAAGAGTAACATTTGTTGAAGTAGCTACAAATTTAAACCAACGCGTGTAGTTAGGACCATTTTCCCAACAACTTCCTTTTAAACCATCAGCAGTTGCAAATTGAGTAGAGTAGGCTGCATTTGCAGAACAGTTGTTACTAGAATGTACAATAGTAATGGCTCCAGCAATTTCATCGTAAGTAACGGTATTATCAATACACAAGGTAAAAGTTCCTTGATACCCTAAACCAACATAATTATCAACTGAAACATAATAAGTATTACCTATAACCAAACTAGAAGCACTAATTTGAACGTCTGTGGTAGCATTTACTCGTCTAACACATTTTATTTCTGTGGTAGCATCACTTTCCCAAAGAGCCATGTTAGGGTGTTGCATAGTTCCTTCGACGCCACCAACTTTTAAATCAAGAGTAACATTTGCTGAAGTAGCTACAAACTTAAACCACCTGGTATAGTTAGGTCCGTTTTCCCAACAACTTCCTTTTAAACCATCTGCAGTTGCAAATTCAGTAGAGTAAGCTGCATTTGCAGAACAATTATTTGCAGAATGAACAATGGTAATAGCACCTGCTATATCATCGTAAGTAACGGTGTTATCAATACATAAAGTAAAAGTTCCTTGATAACCAGCCCCAACATAATTATCAACTGAAATATAATAAGTGTTTCCAATAGTTAAACCAGAGGTGCTGATTTGAACGTCTGTGGTTGCATTTACTCGTCTAACACATTTTATTTCGGTAGTAGCATCACTTTGCCAAAGAGCCATATTAGGGTGTTGCATAGTGCCTTCTGCACCACCAACTTTTAAATCAAGAGTAACATTTGATGTTGTTGCTACAAACTTAAACCAACGGGTATAGTTAGGACCATTTTCCCAACAACTTCCTTTTAAACCATCTGCAGATGCAAATTGGGTAGAGTAGGCTGCATTAGCAGAACAGTTGTTACTAGAATGAGTTAGAGTAATTGCACCAACAACATGGTCGTAATTTGGTTGGTCATCAATACAAAGTGTAAAGGTTCCTCTATATCCAGCGCCAACATAATTATCAACTGAAACATAATAGGTGTTACCAATTACTAAACTAGCACTAGAAAGTTGTACATCAGTGGTAGCATTAATTCTTCTAACACAAGCAATTTCGGTAATACCATCGGCTTGCCATAATGCCATGTTTGGGTGTTGCATGGTTCCTTCGGCACCACCAACTTTTAAATCAAGAGTAACATTTGTTGATGTAGCAACAAACTTAAACCAAACAGTGTAATTTGGTCCATTTTCCCAACAACTTCCTTTTAATCCGTCAGCAGTTGCACTTATAGATGTATAAGCTGCATTTGCAGAGCAATTGTTTGTAGAATGGATGATTGTTGTGGCGGAAGCAAAATTATCGTTTGCAGGTTGAGCAAATACATTTAGAGAGAATATTCCAAATGTTAAAAACAATAAAAATTTATTCATAGTTATCTTCGTCTTTGTACTTATACAAGTATAAGTAATTATACTCACTTAAAAAAGTGAGTATTTACGTATAAATACTTTATAAGGTTACAAAAAGTTAAATTCTAATTACCTGTATTTCACCTTTTAATCCAATTTTTATAATGGAAGAAGGTTTTTTATTTCCGTTGTCAAATTGCTGTGGAGCAATATAGTCAACACCTTGATTAATTTCTGGAGAGATTTCATGAAAATTTTGAGGTGTAGGTTGGTTTGAAATATTTGCAGAAGTAGAAACAATAGGTTTGTTAAATTTGTGTACTAATTGATTGCAAAAACCATCTTTTATAACACGAATGGCTATACTACCGTCTGATGAAATAACATTTTTAGCCAAATTTTTAGCTCCAGGATAAATTATTGTCGTAGGTTTTGTAGCTAAATCAATAATGTCCCATGCTAATTCAGGGACTTCTTGTACATGTTTTTGTAGCATACCATCGTTAGCAACAATCACAATCATGCTTTTTGAATCTTCTCGCTGTTTTAGGGTGTAAATTTTTTTTACGGCTTCTTCGTTTGTAGCATCGCAACCTAACCCCCAAACAGTATCAGTAGGGTATAATATAATACCTCCAGCTTTAAGAACTTCAATACACTTGTTGATATCTTCTGTCATTGTTTTAAAAATAATGCAACAGCCTCAACGTGTGAGGTGTGCGGAAATTGATCGACTAAACTTAGTTTTTTTAATTGATAACCAGCAGCAAATAAATCTTCCATGTCTCTTGCTTGGGTGGAAGGGTTGCAACTTACATAAACAATTTGTTTGGCATTTAACTCAATAACTTTTAACAAGGCTTTTCGGGCTATACCTGCTCGTGGAGGATCAAGTATAATGGTACTAATTTGGTCTTTGTACTGAGGGTACTCAAACAAAAATTTATTTACATCAGCAGCAAAAAATTCAACATTTTTTATCTTGTTTTTAATGGCATTTTCTTTTGCGTTTTCAATAGCATCTTCAACAATATCAACACCAATAACTTTAGCATTGGTTTTTGAGGCTATGATTTGTCCAATAGTACCAGTACCACAAAACAAATCCATGACCACTCCATTAGAAATACCACTGTTATTATCCATGGCATAAGCAATAGCTTTGTTGTAAAGTAATTCGGCACATTTTGGATTGGTTTGAAAGAAACTTTGCATACTGATATCAAACGATAAGCCTAATAAATCTTCATTAATTACAGGGCTTCCATATAATACAGTTTCGTTTCCTAAACGAGATTGAGCATTGTCGCCTATATCGTTATTAATAGTGTGTAAAACACCTGCAACTCTATTACCAAATAATGATAAAATTAAATCGGTAAAAGCTTTAAAGTTAAAATTCCCAATACCAGAATCACTTGTAACTAATTTTATTAAAAACTGATTGGTTCTATAGCTTTTCCGAACAACTAAATATCTAAAAAAACCTTCTTTTTTTGGTGAGTGCCAAGCTGGTAAACCTATGTTTTGGCAAAAAACTCTTATATCTTTTAGTTTGTTTTCAAATTCAGCATCAAACATTCCCGAATCTTTCTCTAAATTTTCAACAATCCACCATGTGCCTCTTTTCTTAAACCCTAATGCAAAACCGTCAAATTCTTCTTTTTTTTCTAGATCATAACCAATGGCACTAAACGAATATTCCATTTTGTTTCGGTAGTGGTAAAATTCGGGCGATTGTATGTATTCATCAAAAACTTGGTCTAAATTTTCACATTTTCCAATTCGTTGATAAATATTTATACACGATTTATATTTGAATTCTTTCTGAATTTCAATGGGCAAATTGATGTATGGAGCACCAGAAATGGGTTGAAATGAATGTTCTTTTTCTAGTGGAGACTTTTCAAGTACTTCAACCAATTTACATTCGGCATGTTTTTTACGTTTGTTGGTAATTCTTGCACGAACTTTTTGTCCAGTAAATGTATTCGGAACAAAAACAACAAAATCGCCATGTGCTGTTGCCACTTTAGCAATACCATTTCCACCAAAAGCAACATCTAAAATATCAACATCTATAATGTTTCCTCTTTTTAAACTAATCTCACTCATTACATCCAATAATTTAGTGGCGAAATTAAGGCATTTATTACTAATATCAAGGATTTAAATGTTTAGAATGAATTGAGTACCGTTGTTATTTTCAAATGTATATTTTGCATCTATTTGGTCGCTCAAATCATGTATTAGGGTTAATCCTAACGATTTGTTTTTTAAAGATTTATAGTCAAACCCGATACCATTGTCTTGAATCAATAATATAGCATTATTTTTTCCTTCATTTATTAATTTAATTCGAATTAATCCATTATTATTCCCAATAAAGGCATGCTTAAATGAGTTGGTAATTACTTCGTTAATGATTAAACCCAAAGGAACAGCTTCAGCTAGGCTTTTAATATGATTATCAATACTTAAATTAATTTTTACATTAAAATGGGTGTCTTTAAACGATTCCGTTAAACTTTTACACAAATCTTCTATAAACGGTTTTAAATTAACTTCTTTCAAATCATCAACGGTATAAAGAGTATTGTGTAAAGTTGCAATAGCATCAACTCTGTTTTTAAAATTTTCAACAAGTTCGGAGCATGCACTATTTTTGTAGTATTCTGTTTGTAAACTCAAAATACTTTTAATTAAAGCTAAATTGTTTTTAACTCGGTGGTGGAGTTCTCTCAAAAGAATTTCTTTCTCCTCAATAATTCTTTTTAGGTTCTCAGAAGATTCTATTTCAAGGGTAATATCTTTACTGTTTGAAGCAAAACCAACAGGAACATGATCTTCATTAAATATTAATTGAACGGATAGTAAAGCATCGAAAATAGAATTGTCTTTTTTACGTTGAATAAGTTCTCCAAACCAATAACCTTTTTCTTTTATGCTGTTAACAATATCATCTGTATTGTGAGTTAATTTACTGTTAAATACATCGGTTGTTTTTCCTATTAATTCGTGTTCTTCATAGCCATAAAGTTTACATGCTGCGGGATTAACATATTCAATAATGTTATTCATGTTTGCAAAAACAACGGCATTCCAATTATTCGAAATCATGTGTTTAAACAATTGATTGTCTAATGATTTCTCTCCACTTGTTTCTTTCATGCAATAAAATTAGAGAATCAATATGCAAAAAATCAAGTTAAAATAAATAAATTTGTTTTTTTTGGATGATTTCTCTCCAGCAATACAACAGTTCTTGTTGCTAAAATGAGGAAAGGATTGGAGCTCTCCGCGATGAGCCATAAATATTTATTAAACAAAATTTTATGGAAACAATGGTTAAAGAAAAATTAAACTCAAAACAATTAATTGAATTAGAAAACAAGCATGGGGCTCATAATTATCATCCATTGCCAGTTGTTTTAGAAAAAGGAAAAGGAGTGTTTGTTTGGGATGTTGAAGGTAAAAAATATTACGATTTTTTATCAGCATATTCAGCAGTTAATCAAGGGCATAGTCATCCAAAAATAATCAATGCTTTAACTGAACAAGCGAATACATTGGCATTAACATCGAGAGCATTTCATAATAATGTGTTGGGTGTGTACGAAAAATTTGTAACCGAATATTTTGGTTTTGATAAAGTATTACCAATGAATAGTGGTGCAGAAGCTGTTGAAACAGCTTTAAAACTGACTAGAAAATGGGCTTATGAAGTAAAAGGAGTAGAAGAAAATGAAGCAAAAATAATTGTTTGCGAAGGTAATTTTCATGGCAGAACTACAACTATTGTTTCTTTTAGTAACGATCCAGATGCTCGTAGAAATTTTGGACCATATACACCTGGGTTTGTAAAAATTCCTTACAACGATATAGATGCTTTAGAAGAGGCGTTAAAAGATGATAATGTTGCTGGATTTTTAGTTGAACCTATACAGGGTGAGGCTGGAGTTTATGTGCCAAACGATGGATATTTAGAAGAAGCAAGAGAATTGTGTAAGGCAGCTGGCGTATTGTTTATTGCCGATGAAGTACAAACTGGTATTGCAAGAACAGGACAATTATTGGCTTGTGATTATGAAAATGTTGAACCAGACATTTTAATTTTAGGTAAAGCATTGTCGGGTGGAGTTTATCCTGTATCTGCTGTTTTAGCAAATGACCACATCATGAATGTGATTAAACCAGGAGAGCATGGCTCTACGTTTGGTGGTAACCCTATTGCTGCAAAAGTAGCCATTGCTGCACTTGAAGTAATTCGTGATGAAAAATTAGCTGAAAATGCTCAAGTTTTAGGCGAATTATTTAGGTCAGAGATACAAAAACTAGTAGATGAATCACCTTTACTCAAATTGGTAAGAGGTAAGGGTTTGTTAAATGCAATAGTAATTAACGATACTGAAACAAGTTCAACGGCTTGGGATATTTGTATTAAACTTAGAGACAATGGTTTGTTGGCTAAACCAACTCATGGAAACATTATTCGTTTTGCTCCTCCGTTGGTTATGACTAAAGAACAATTGTTGGATTGTGTAGCAATTATCCGTAAAACAATTACGGAGTTTAAAAAGTAAAGAATATAATAAAGAAGGTGATTCATTAATCATCTTCTTTAATTTTTTTTAAATTATTAATCTTAAACAATTTTCATGAGATATCTAATTGGTTTATTTTTTTCTATTATTATATCAACTTCTGGATTTAGTCAGGATTATATGAAAATTATAGCTACAAAATCATGCGATTGTTTGGATATCATGTCTGATACTTTGGATGTTGAAGAATCGAATATGGAATTGGGTTTATGTATGATTGATGCTTCAATACCCTACAAAAAGCAATTAAAAAAAGATCACGACATTAACTTTGATAAAATTGCTGAGCATGGAGAACGTTTAGGAACAATAATAGGGTTGGAGATGGCATCAATATGTCCAACAAAGTTGTTAAAACTATCAAAAAGTAGGGAGAAAGGTGAGGCAGAGTATGAATATTCTAATCAAATCATACAAGGAGAGGTGGTAAAAATTGAAGATGATTTGTTTGTAACAATACACTTAAAAGATGATTTTGGTAAAACTGCTAAGTACTATTGGTTTACTTTTATTCAATCTGATTATAATCTCCCTCTAGATTACAAGAGTTTAATTGGTAAAAATATTGTAATTACATACAATCCACAGGAATTTTTTGACCCTCGAATTGTAGAGTATAGAAGATACAATATAATTTCTAGGATTGATTAATAGCTTTTTATTTCAAACATTTTACTGAAACAACCATGTCGAATTCAGCTACAAGTTCGTTGGCTGTATCATAGGCATAAACTTTGGTGGTTTCGTTTACGCGTTCTTGTGTTTTTATCGATAATAAAACAGCATCTTCCACTTTCTTCCCATCTTTAGAAACAAAAGTGCAATCAGTAGTTGCTCTTTTAATGAATTGAGCATTCATGCCCTTAAAAGCAAACGATATTTTTTTGTTTAGTTTTTCGGCATAATAAAAAGCATGTATTCCACCAGCTACATCAGCCCCAACGGCTAAAGCTCCAAAATACATAGAGTTTAAATGGTTTTTGGTTCTACGTTTAAGTTTAATAACCACCTTTACATCTGTTTCGTTAAGTTCTAATAGTCGAACACCCGCATAGGCTAACATCGGAATTTTTAACTTTCCCAACAGGAAAAGATTCCATTTCATTTTCTTAAAAAGTTGTTTGTTATCCATTTACCAAGTCCTCCACAATTTCTGCTATTGGTCTAATTGATTTTACCTCCTCAATACTCGGACCAGCACACCAAACGGTTTTATAAGTGGCACTGAATGCAGCATTGTTTAACTTTTTCATTCCATTATAAAAAGTAAGGGCTTTAAACCATTTTTTTAACCGTTTGTTTTTATTTAATATTTTTTCAATAAAATTTTGGTCGGTACCAATTTGTTTAACATAAGGTGTATTAATAACGGTACACTTGCTGCCCGAAAGTTTGGTAGTAAAAACAATGTCTTTTTCGCCATATTGAATACAAGCTTCTTTGTATTCTTTAGAAACGCCGCATTCGGTAGAAGCAATAAAAATACTGCCTATCGATAAGCCTGCAGCTCCGTATGATAATATTTCTTTGTACTGTTGATGATTTCCAACACCACCAGCAGAAATAACAGGAATGTTGCACGCTTCGTTCAATTCATTAATCAATTCTTTGGCAGGTTTTGGTCCGGCATGCCCACCTGCACGGTTGTTTACAGCAATAATAGCATCTGCGCCTAAAGCTTCTACTTTTTTAGCGTATTCAACATCTACCACATCGCAAAAAACTTTAACGCCTGCTTTATGAGCC
The DNA here is from genome assembly GCA_020635795.1 of Flavobacteriales bacterium. NCBI lineage: Bacteria > Pseudomonadati > Bacteroidota > Flavobacteriia > Flavobacteriales > Flavobacteriales bacterium. The sequence continues at coordinate 1,315,437 of JACJZD010000001.1, read as the reverse complement.
TGATTAATGGTTTCTTCGGGCGAACCCAACGATGTAATAATGTAATCAACCTTAAGATCGCAGCACGCTTTTAATTGTTCTTTATATAAAAAGTTTGATTTGTTTACAATTAAATTAATGCCAAATGGAGCTATGGAGTGTTGTTTAATTTCGTTAATGGCTGCTTTAAATTCCTCAATGGTTCTAAAGTTGAGTGCAGGAATAGAGCCTGAAATACCTGCTTTACCCGCAGCTATAACCATGGCAGTATTCGATACCAAAAACATGGGTGCCATTATTATAGGATGTTTAATGTTTAAGATGCTTGAAAGTGAAGGTTTACTGGTGTTATTTTGAATTGACATGTATAAAATTGAATTAATAATAGTGTTGAATAAAGATTTTAATTAATTTCGCCGCTACCAAATTACACTCAAATTATGGAAAATATAGAAGCAAACAAATTAATTGTAAAGTTACAAAAGGATTTAGCAAAATCGGGTATAGTAAAAGATAATTTAGTAAAAGGATTGCAGGAATTACGCCCTTTTGCTTTGGCAGAAAACGACCCAACCTTAACTAAAGTAATACGATTAACATACGAACACATCGCAGAAAACGGAACATTTAACATTCCAATTCCAGCTGACGAAGCTATTGTTGAGGGCGAAGAGCCAGAAGTAATGGATATGGATGATTTTGATAACAAAAGAGATAGCTTAGATTATTTATTATCGTTAATGCTCGACCGTAAAAACCCAACCAACCAGTTGGATTTAGCTGAGTACCGCGATATGCTAAAAAACTACTAAAAAAATCCCCGAATGTTCTTCGGGGATTTTTTTTGGTATAAATATTACGTTATCAGTAGAAAGTGTATTCAAATCTTAAAATGAATTGCGGTTCATTTGTGTCTATTGTTTGAAAATCTTCATTGTTGAGATTGCCACTTTTATTTATAAGAACTTTTGAATATCCAATAATCACTGATAATAGTCCAGAAGAAGTATAAATCACAATAGATTTTGAGGATGAACTATATATTTCACTTTGACAGTCAAATATTTCATGTTCTTTTACTGTATTAGAGTCAATTCTTCCGGTTTTGGATATACTTTGTGTTTTGTAGCAGTCAAAAGAATCCTTGTAATAATAAAAGTGCTGGGTACGCACTAAGCTTTCTTTATGAAAATCTTTCAACGAGGTTCGTCTTCCTGTAGTATCGTAGAAAAAAATAAATCGAAGATTCTCAATGTTACTATTTAAGGAATCAGAAATGTCAGTCAGAAAAATTTTAACTTCTTTTATTTTACTCTTTATTGTTAATTCAACTGGGTTAGAAATAAACAATTGTCCAAATGATGATAAGGAAATTAAAAACCCTAGAAAAAGAAGTATTACTGGTTGTCGTAACATTTTATTGAACTAATTTAAAACTGAAGATTCTATTCCCTATAATTTTTTTAATAGGTTTATTACTATTAATATTCAAATATAAATAATCTAAACATATTAAATAAAAATACATCTGTTTTACAGTTAAATAAAAAATAAATCCTATTTTTGCCGTCCAATAAAAAAACGCCAGTATTCAGCAAGGCATTATAAACAAGCTCTCGTTTACGCTGAAATTTTAAGCGAGATACAAATTACATACAATGGCAGAAAAAAAAGAAACGGCAGCAAAAGCCAAAACTGCAACTAAAAAAACAGCTAGCAAGCCTGCAGCTGCAAAAAAAACAACCACAGCAAAAAAAGTAACTAAAAAAGAAGAAGCTCCTGCAAAAGCAGAAGAGGCTCCTAAAAAAGTTGTTGCTGAAGTTAAAGAGGTAAAAGAAGTGAAAGAAGCAAAAGCTCCAGTAGCTAAAAAAGCTGCTTCGGTTAGTGTTAAAACTTCTGATATTAAGCCTTTAGCTGATTTTGACTGGGAAAGAATTGGTAAATACGAAGATGCATATAGCGCTAAAGAAAAAGCTGATATGCAAGCTGTTTACGACGAAACCTTAAAATCGATTGCTGAGCAAGAAGTTTTAATGGGAACAGTTGTTTCAAAATCAAACAGAGAAGTAGTAGTTAACATCGGTTACAAATCTGAAGCTGTTATATCAATTTCAGAGTTTAGATATAATCCAGATTTAAAAGCTGGCGATAAAGTAGAAGTATTTGTTGTTAATCCAGAAGATAAAAATGGTCAATTAATTTTATCACACGCTAGAGCAAGAGCTCTTAAAGCTTGGGATAGAGTTAATGATGTATTGGCTTCACAAGAAATTATTAAAGGTTACGTTAAATGTAGAACTAAAGGTGGTTTAATTGTAGATGTATTCGGTATCGAAGCATTTTTACCAGGTTCTCAAATTGATGTTAAACCAATTAGAGATTACGATGTGTACGTTGATAAAACAATGGAATTCAAAGTGGTGAAAATCAATAAAGAATTTAAAAACATTGTGGTATCTCACAAAGCATTAATCGAAGCTGAATTAGAACAACAAAAATCACAAATCATTTCTAAATTAGAAAAAGGACAAGTATTAGAAGGTACTGTTAAAAACATTACTTCTTACGGTGTGTTTATCGATTTAGGTGGTGTTGATGGTTTAGTTCACATTACAGATTTATCTTGGAGCAGAATTAATCATCCAGAAGAAATTTTAGAATTAGACCAAAAATTAAACGTGGTAATTCTTGATTTTGATGATGATAAAAAACGTATTGCTTTAGGTATTAAACAATTACAAGAACACCCATGGGATAAATTAGATGCTAAATTATCTGTTGGTGATACAGTAAAAGGTAAAGTTGTTGTTGTTGCTGATTATGGTGCGTTTATTGAAGTAATTCCAGGTGTTGAAGGTTTAATCCACGTATCAGAAATTACTTGGAGTAACCATTTAAAACCAGCACAAGAATTCTTTAAAGTAGGAGAAGAAGTTGAAGCTCAAATTTTAACTTTAGATAGAGAAGAAAGAAAAATGAGTTTAGGAGTTAAGCAATTAACTAAAGACCCATGGGAAGGTATTGAGAAAAACTATGCTGTAGGTTCAAAACACAATGGTAAAGTAACTAACATTTCTGATTTTGGAGTATTTGTTGAATTAGAACAAGGTGTTGACGGTTTAGTTCACATCTCTGATTTATCATGGTCTAAAAAAATCAACCACCCATCAGAATTAACCAAAGTTGGTGAAAAAATGGAAGTGGTAGTATTAGAAATTGATAGAGACAACAGAAGATTAAGTTTAGGACACAAACAATTGGAAGAAAATCCATGGGATGTATTCGAAACAGTATTTACTGAAGGTTCAACTCACGAAGGTACAATTACTGAAATTACTGCTAAAGGTTTAGCAATTATTTCACTTCAATACGGAGTAGAAGGTATTGCTACTAAAAAGAATATTGAAAAAGAAGATGGTTCTTTAGCAAAAGTTGATGAGAAATTAGAGTTTAAAGTATTAGAGTTTAACAAAAACGCTAAGAAAATAGTTCTTTCTCACACTCAATTGTTTAAAGAAACAGAAGCTGAAGAAAAATCAGCTGTTCCAAAAGCTAAGGGTGGTAAAGCTAAAGCTGACGGAAGCACCACTTCTAAAGCAGTGAAGAAAAATAATGATTCAATGGAAAAATCTACTTTAGGTGACATTGATGCATTATCAGCTTTAAAAGCAAGTTTAGAGAAAGGAGAAAAATAAATTTTTCTTAATCATAATACAAAGAGCCCTAAGAAATTAGGGCTCTTTTTTTTGTTTTAGAATGCTAAAAAACGCTTTGTTTTGTTAATAATATTTAACAAAATTTTAATATTTTTAAACCACATAAAATTTATTTAACTTTTACATAAGCTTATAATGAAGTATATACTTTTAATTTTTAGCATTATCATGTATGGTAATGCTTTTAGTCAACAAGCCGACGAGCTAAAAACTCTTTATTATTCAGATAATGGAGTTGAAATTTTTATAAAACCAACAGATTGTATAAATTCTAGTCAAGGTACAGCTAAACAATATTTATTTTTAGAAATTGTAAACAACAATTCAAATGAAATAACAATTTCTTTTAAAAAGGAATTGTGGTACAACAATGTTTGTAATACATGCGGTGCAAATACGAATGAAAACGAATCATCAGTTATTGTTTTAAAAAACAATAGGATTAGTGGTGGATGTGAGGTAGAAGACAAGCAATTGAGCCTTTTTTCTAGAATGTTAGATTTAGATAATGTAAGAGTATTAACAAAGTATGAATTAAAAAACATAACCATTGAAAACAATAACTAAACTAGTATTAACTGTAGCTTTAATTTTACCATTTTCGAAAAATTATGCACAATGTACTTTAAACTTATTTGCAAGTCCTGATACAGTTGTTTGTGGAGGATGTGTAACACTTTCTGCTTATGGTAACATGGATGGTAATATTGCTTTCCAAGAAAATTTTAATAGCGGGTCACCTATAGGTTGGCAGTTTACACAAACTGTAACAATAGGTAATAATACTTGTGGAGTGCCATCACCAGATGGAACTGATTTTATGTGGATGGGAGATGCTTCGGTTAACCCAAGAGATATGACTACAGTTGGATTTGACTTGACTTTAGGCGGTACAGTTTGTTTTGAAATGCGTTATTCGATACAAGGAGATGCTTCGCCATGTGAAGGTCCTGATGAGCCAGATGAAGGTGTTTATTTGCAATATTCTACAAACGGAGGAACCAATTGGACGAATATCAATTATTGGGATCCAAATGGAGGTAATGATCCTGGGCTAACATCGTGGAATCAATATTGCTTTGCTATACCATCTGGTGCAATGACTGCAAATACCATGATAAGATGGCACCAGGACGCAGTAAGTGGTGCGGTTTACGATCACTGGGGTATTGATAACGTAATAATTACGTTAAATGACCCAAACTCTAGTATCTCTTGGTTGCACGATTCTTATACGTATCCTTTAGGCTCTAGTGGAGGGGTTAATCCAACTCAAATATGTTTATCTAACGATAGTACTTTTACAGCTCAAATTACTAATGGTGTTAATACTTGTACACAAACTATTACTGTAGGTGTTAAAAATCCAGTTGTAACTGTTTCTGCTGCTCCTGATACTAGTATTTGTCCTGGAGAATGTGTGCAGATAGTAGGGGAGTCAAAAGTTGTTATTAGTCCTGCATCGACACCAACATACACTAATGCTCAAACATCAATTGTTACAAGCGGAAGTGCAGATATGAATATTAATGTTACTGGTTTGAATCAAACAAGTCTGACTTCTTCGTCAATTACAGAGGTATGTTTAACTGGGTTTAATTTTTCTGGAACTCAAATTTGCACCACATTTGGTGGTTGTAATTGTAATGGAACGCCGATTGCTTTTGGTGCGACATGTAATTTAAACATTAGCAGTTTTGATGTTATTTTAACAACGCCAAATGGTTGTCAGATTACTCTTGTTCCCGCAGGTGTGGCAACAGGCACAAATTATACAAATGTTTGTTTTGTTCCTTCTGGAGGAGGCAATATTACTGGAGGAGGGTTTCCAACATCAGGAAACTGGAACCCAAGTCAGCCATTTTCAAACTTAAATGGCTGTACACCAAATGGAGTATGGAATCTTGAAGTTAATGCTCCTGGAGGATTAGGTTTTGGAGTTGGGACTTTGCAGGGTTGGTCCATTTCTTTTGATGATCCTGAAATTAGCTATCCAGCTAGTTTTTCTTGGAATCCAACAACTAATATGACAAATTCAAATACACTTAATCCCACGGTTTGCCCAACTAGTAATACAACTTATACAATAACAGCATCTGATAGTAACAATTGTGTAATAGCTACTGATAATGTTACCATTAATATGAGTCCAAGCTGTTGTAGTTTTGATGTTGCTGCTGTAACCACAAGTCCTTCTTGTGCTAATAATGATGGAGGTATTGATATTACTGTAAGTAATGGCTCTGGTAATTATAGTTTTGATTGGGGAGGAGGAATTGTTTCTGAAGATTTAGTGGGTATAGGTTCTGGTACTTATACTGTTACAATTACTGATATCACACAAGGATGCAGTAAGGATACTATTATTGTATTGTCACCTTCTGGTAATGCTCCTTTTATTGATTCCGTAACTGTAGTTCATACTTCATGTGGAAATGTAAACGGAACTATTACAATTAGTGTTTCAGGAGGAACAGGTAGTTTGTTATATAGTATTGATAATGATGTAACTACACAGTCAGGAAATCAGTTTTTAGGATTAATTTCAGGAGCATATGATGTTGTTGTAACAGATTCGTTGGGTTGTAAAGCAAATCAACAAGTGATGATTAATCCTAGTACAGCATTAATTATTGATAGTATTATATTTGTAAATCCATCTTGTGGAGTAAATAATGGGTCTATCTCAATTTTTTCAAGTGGAGGTAACGGAACATTAACTTATAGCATCAATAATGGTTCAACTTTCCAGTTGAGTAATTCTTTTAATGGCTTGGCTTCAGGAAATTATACTATTGTTGTTAAAGATGCTTCGAATTGCCAAACTAATCAAATTGTAGCTATTTCTGCTGCTGGTGCTCCAGTAATTTCAAATGTTTCAACTACTAACCCAACATGTAATAATAATAACGGTGTTGTCGTAGTTTCAGCAAGTGGAGGAGTAGGTTCTTTATCCTATAGCATTGACAATGGTGCAACTTTCCAATCATCATCAACATTTTCAGGTTTAAATGATGGTGCTTATACTATAGTAGTTAAAGATTCGCTAAATTGCCAAACTACTCAGGTAATTAATCTAATAGATGCAGGTTATCCTTCAATTACTAGTATAAATTCTATTCAACCATCTTGTGGAAACAGTAATGGATCTATAACAATAAATGTTAGTGGTGGAACAGGAATGATATCTTACAGCATTAATAATGGAACTACATCACAATCAGGAAACTCTTTTACAGGATTGGCTAGTGCGACTTATGATATTGTGGTGACAGATTCTGTAGGTTGTTTAGCAACACAGCAAGTAGTATTAATTATGGCAAATGCGCCCACTATAAGTAATGTTTCAGTTGTTGATGAGAACTGTTCTTCTGTTGATGGTCAAATAACCGTAACTGCTTCAGGTAATGGGACGTTAACTTATAGTATTGACAATGGAACGACTACTCAGGTAGGTAATTCATTTTTAGGATTGTCAACAGGCACTTATGATTTAGTTGTGATTGACAATAATGGTTGTTCTACTTCTCAACAAGTTGTAGTTGGACAAATTAATGCGGTTAATGCAAGCTTTGTTGTTAGTCCAACTTCAGGATTAGCACCACTTGAAGTTACTTTTTCAAATCAAAGTACAGGTGCAACTAGTTATCAATGGATTTTTGGAGATGGAAATTCAAGTATATTAACAAATCCATCAAATACATATAACACTTATGGAGATTTTGTTGCAACTTTAATAGCAACAGATGGGTTTGGTTGTTTTGATACTGCAAGGGTAGTTATTGTTGTAAGTGACCAATATTCAATATTAATTCCAAATGTGTTTACACCTAACGGAGATAATAAAAACGATAACTTTTTAATAAAAACAACATTTATAGAAGAATTGAATGTGTTAATTTATAATAGATGGGGTTTAAAAATGTATGAAATAACTTCTCCTTCTGACTTCTGGGATGGGGGCGATGCAACAGATGGAACTTATTTCTTTATACTTAAAGCAAAAAGCTTTGATGGAGTTGTTATTGAAAAAACAGGAACAGTAACTCTTCTGCATTAAGATACATGTTTAGTTTAGTTTTGAAGAAGGAGGGCTTAATTGCCCTCTTTTTTTGTTTAAAAAGGAAGGTTGAAATAAGATTTTTAACTTATATTTGTTAGTTACACAAAATTTTAACTGTTATTATATATAAATAATAAAATTTAACTATGCTACTTAAACGACTTACACCATTAACAATAGTACTATTATTTTTTACATTGTCGGCTTCATCTCAAACCAAAGCAGAATTAACTAAAACTTTATATTCGTATTCATTTTCCGGTTTAGAACCTACTATTGATATGGATGTGGTTGTTAAAGAAATTGAAGGGTTAAAAGGAGTTTCTGTTTGTAAATCAGTATTAAAACCAGAAACAAAAGTAGGTCAGTTAATAGTAATTGTTGAAGAGTACTCAAGAACATCTGAAGGTCAAGAGATGTTTGAAATAACCGATTTAAAAAAAATCATTACTCAAAATGGATTGATACCTAATGAGTTAACCATAGAACCGTTTAGTAATTAATCACACTTTTTTCTTTTAAAGTAATTCATTTATGAAACATTTATACGTTGTATTAGTTTTTTTGCTTTTTACCTTTTCTTACAATAGTGCCTTAGCTCAATCTGATAATTGTTCTGCAGCAACAGTACTTTCCGTTACTGCTAATTGTTCAAGCCCTACCGCTGGTTCTACTGCTGGATTTACTCAAAATATTGCAGGTTGTGTTGGTAATGCTGATGATGATGGTTGGTATCAGTTTGTTGCAACAGCGACAAGTCATCAAATTAATGTTGTTCCAAGTGCAGGTTATGATCCTGTTGTACAATTGTTTTCGGGTGCTTGTGCAACATTAGCAACTATCTCTTGTATGGATGCAACATTTACAGGTCAAACGGAAACCATCAATGCTACAGGGTTAACTATTGGTGCAACATATCGAATTAGAGTTTATCATTATGGAGCTGGTTCAGGTTCAAATACTTTTACCATTTGTGTTACTAATCCACCTCCAGCACCTGCAAACGATTTATGTAGTGGAGCAATAAATTTATTAGTTAATACCGTTTGCTCTAATACGGCAGGAACAACAGTTGGTGCAACTCAATCTCTTTTAGGTTGTGCAGGAACAGCTGATGATGATGTTTGGTATAGTTTTACTGCTGTTAATACTACAGCCACAATTACTGTTGATCCTTCTGTTACTATGGATGCTGTGTTGCAATTGTATTCAGGTACTTGCGCCTCTCCAACATCAATACAATGTATGGATAATGGTTTTACAGATGGAAATGAAGTAATTAATGCTGTCGGTTTAACTCCTGGTTCTACTTATTTTATTAGAGTTTATGATTATTATAGTGGAGGAGGAGGTACATTTAATATTTGTGTTACCGGTCCATCTGCTTCTGCTATACCTACTAATGACGAACCTTGTAATGCTATAGCTTTACCAAATCCGAATTCAAGCTGTAATTTTTTACAATTCTCAACAGTAGGTGCTACGGCATCTATGGGAGCACCAACTCCTGCTTCATGTGTTGGAGGTTCAGCTCCACAACAGGGTGGTTTTGCAGCTGGGACTAAAGATGTTTGGTTTAGTGTAGTGATTCCTGCAAACGGACAAATAACTATAACTACACAACCGGGTTATGGTATTAATGATGGTGTAATGGCTTTGTATAGTGGTGCTTGTGGAGCATTAACTCAAGTAGCATGTTCTGACGATCATAACTATCCGGGTTCGGCAAACGATTTAAAACCGTATATCAATGCTACAGGATTAACACCAGGGGCAACCTATTATATTCGTTATTGGGGTTATGGAACAAGTGCTGGTAATTTTGGGTTATGCGTTTCTTCAGCATCCAATGATTTCTGTGCTTCATCATTATACATTTGCGATTTGAATGGTTATAGCGCATCAACAAGTGCAGCTTATACGCCAGACAGACCTTGTAACATGTATGGAAACAATGAAGACACTATAATAGGTGCTAATCAACCTGACGGTGTTAATACTGGTGGTATTTTTGGTCAGGCAGGACCTTGGGGTACTGGAGCTCCATTGTTTGATGTTAATATCAATAATAATTCTTGGATAAAGTTTACAGCATCAAATACAACAGCTATTTTAAATGTTGCAATAGGTAATTGTTGGGTAGGAAACTATCCATCTGGAGGTATACAAATGCAAATTTTTGCCTCTAATGGAAGCTGTTGTAATTTTGTTCCTGTTTCAGATTTTAAAGAAAACTCTACTGGGTTTACAATAACAGCTAACAACCTTACTATTGGAAATGATTATTACCTAATGGTTGATGGTTATGCCGGTGATATTTGTAGTTATACCATTTCGGCAAATGCTGGAGTTCAGTTTCCAAATATTACAACCACCAAACCCTCACTTTGTTTCGGAGATAGTACTGTTTTAGTTGGTCCTGTTGGAGCATCTTCTTATGAATGGTTGCCTTCTGGCGAAACAACTCCAAATATTACTGTTGCACCATCTACAACAACTACATATACACTTATAGTAAGTGGCGTTTGTGGAGCAAAACAAACATTAACTCAAACCATTGTGGTAAATCCTTTACCTACTGTTCAAATCAATTCTTCGAACCCTATTAGTGTTTGTAATGGTAGCAGTGTAAATTTAACTGCTTCGGGAGCATCAACTTATGTTTGGAATACAGGAGCAACTTCAACAACTATAGCTGTTCAGCCTACTGTCGATTCAACTTTTACAGTAATAGGAACTACAGCTGCTGGATGTAAAGATACTACAGCTGCGTTAGTCCAAGTATTAACAAAACCAACGGCAACAATTTCTGCATTAAATGGAGATTCTGTTTGTATTGGAAACTCGACAACTCTTTCAGCATCGGGAGGCGGAACTTATTTATGGGACAATTCTTCTACATTAGATTCTTTGGTAGTTTCACCAACGGTAAATACTACATATTCTGTTATAGTTGATGTTGCAGGATGTAAGGATACAGCTTCAATTCCAATTACCGTTAATAGCCTTCCAATAATAGGTTTCTCGGGAGATTCTGTTGTTTGTTTAGGAGAAACCACTACTATTTTTGCTTCTGGAGGTAATTCCTATAATTGGAACAATGGAGTGGCTAACGATTCAATTGTAATAACACCTTTAGCTGATTCAACTTATTCTGTTACCGTTACTGATGCAAAAAATTGTGTTAATAATGCAAGTATAAATGTTCAGGTAAATAACTTACCAATACCTATAATTAGTGGTTCATCGTTAATTTGTAACGGAAGTTCAACCACATTAACAGCATCAGGCGGAACTTCTTATTCATGGAATAATGGAGCATCAACTCCTTCCATTTCTGTATCACCAGCCGCAGATTCAACTTATTTGGTTACAGTTACTGATGGAAATAATTGTTCCGACACGACTTCAACTACTGTTCAAGTGGTGAGTAATCCTTCGGGAGTAATTACATCGAGTAACGGAACAAACTTTTTGTGTGCGGGGAATTCATTTACGTTAACAGTATCAGGAGGAGGTACCTATATTTGGAATACGGGGTCAACTTTAGATTCATTAGTGGTATCACCATCAGCTGACTCAACGTATTCAGTAATTGTAGATGTTGGTGGTTGTAAGGATACAGCTTATTTCGCTGTAACTGTAAACTCATTACCAACTGTAAGTTTTAGTGGAAACAATACGATTTGTAATGGTCAAACAACAACATTAACAGCCTCAGGAGGAACTTCTTACTCATGGAATACGGGTAGTACAAACGATTCTATTGTAGTATCCCCAACTGCAGATTCAACTTATTCGGTATCAGTTACTGATGCTAACTCTTGTAGCAATACAGGAAACATAACTGTAACTGTAAATCCTTTACCAATACCTTCAATTTCAGGAACGTCAATGATATGTAGTGGAACATCAACCACATTAACAGCATCAGGTGGTACTTCTTATTCATGGAATAATGGCGCATCAACTCCTACTATTACTGTTTCACCAGCGGCAGATTCAACTTATTTAGTTACAGTTACTGATGGAAATAATTGTTCCGACACGACTTCAACTACTGTTCAAGTGGTGAGTAATCCTTCGGGAGTAATTACATCGAGTAACGGAACAAACTTTTTGTGTTCAGGTAATTCATTTACCTTAACGGCAACTGGTGGGGGAACATATTTATGGAATACTGGTTCAACTTTAGATTCATTAGTGGTTTCGCCAGCAGCTGACTCGACGTATGACGTAATTGTTGATGTTGGAGGCTGTAAGGATACAGTCTATTTTGCAGTTACGGTTAATTCCTTGCCAACTGTTGTTATTACAGGAAATGCTACTATCTGTAATGGTCAAACAACCACATTAACAGCATCAGGAGGAACGTCATATCTTTGGAATAATAGTAGTACAAACGATTCTATTGTTGTTAGTCCAACAAGTACAACAACCTATAATGTAACCGTTACAGATGCTAATAGTTGTAGCAATACTTCGTCTCAAGTTGTTACAGTTAATGCTTTACCAATTGTAGCGATATCTGGAGCATCATCAGTTTGTAACGGACAATCAACTATTTTAACCGCATCAGGAGGAAGTACATATGTTTGGAGCAATGCTCAAACTACTCCTACTGTTAATGTTTCTCCAACTGTAAATTCAACCAATTATCAGGTTGTAGCCACTGGTTCTAATGGATGTAAAGATTCTACTCAACATGTGGTAAATGTTATTCCAAAACCGGTTGCTGCTATAAGTGGTAATTCTAGCGTATGTTTTGGTAATGTACTTGCTTTAACAGCATCAGGCGGAACATCTTATTTGTGGGATACTGGAGATACTATTGCAAATATTAATGTTGCTCCAACAGATACAATTACCTATACTGTTATTGTTTCAGCAAATGGTTGTTCTGATACAACAAATACAACTGTTAATGTAATACCGTTACCAACAATAAATGCTTATTCTGACACAACAATTATATTAGGCCAAAGTGCTGTAATTTCAGCATCTTCAGCAACACCATTTACATGGTCGCCTAACGAAGCTATTTCGTGTACAAATTGCCCTTCACCTACAGTAAATCCCACAGAAACAACTACTTATTGTGTTGCTACAACTAAAAATGGTTGCCCGAATACTTCGTGTGTAACTGTTACTGTTGATAATATTTGTGGAGATTTATTTGTACCTAATGCATTTTCACCAAATGGTGATGGTAGCAATGATTGCGTAATGGTTTACAGCAACTGTTTGCAAGAAGTCTTGTTTAGAATCTACTCACGATGGGGAGTTATGTTATTTGAGTCTGATAAAATTGATGGCTGTTGGGATGGAACTTACAATGGTTCAGAAATGAATACCGGCGTATATGTATTTACAGTAAAAGCAAAACTAATAAATGGTGATGATGCTGAATTAAAAGGTAATGTAACACTATTTAGATAAAACCAATTTACGATTTAACAAATGAAACACTATATATTTTCCATATTACTATTAATGTCTATTTCGAGTATGGCTCAGGATATACATTTTAGTCAAGCAAACATGACTCCATTACTGATTAATCCTGCTAATGCGGGTTCAGAATATACCATTAGAGGTATTTTAAATTATCGTAGCCAATGGGGTAGTGTAAGTTCTCCATTTGTAAGTATGATGGCTGCTTATGATATGAATTTTAAGAAAGGTAAAAAAAGTAAAACTGGATATTTTGCAGGAGGATTGTATGCTTTTACTGATAAGTCAGGTTATTCGCAAATGAAAACCAGTCAAGTAAACTTAAGTGTTGCTTACCACATTAATATTAATGAAAAAAATACTTTAGGATTGGGTATGCAAGGAGGGTATTTTCAGCGTTCAGCGAATGTAGAGAGTTTAACTTGGGGAAGTCAGTTCGATGGCTATCAATACAATCAAGCATTTAGTACTGGAGAGAGCCCAGATTTTACTGGAATTTCTTTTGGTTCAACAGATTATACTTCAGGTTTAGTTTGGACGTATAGAAATCAGGAAAATTATTTGTCGGGTAAAAAACTTTTAATCAATAGTGGATTATCTATGCATCATTTAAACAAACCAACTATAGAAACCCAGAATATTGTAAAAGATAATTTACATTATCGTTGGATTTGGCATACCAATGCTATTATTGGGTTAAATCCAGAGTTTATTATTTTACCGTATGTATTTTATTCTCGACAAGGTTCTGTAAATGAAATTATGTTTGGTTCGGAAGGTTTGTATGTGATACAACAAGCATCTAAATACACGAAAAATAATAAAAGTATGGCTATTGGTGGTGGTGCTTTTTATAGATGGAATGATGCACTTATTTTTTCGGCAATAGCTCAATACGATAGTTATACGGTTTCATTTAGTTATGATATTAATACATCATCGTTAAGTAATGCATCAGGTAGAAGAGGAGCCTATGAAATAGCTATTCGCTATGTTTATCCTAATCCTTTTGGTGGTGTAAAAAGCCGTTCTAGATTTGATTAAAATAAGAACAAAACTCTTGATAAGATATTAAGATAAATATTATATCTTTGTGCTTTGATGAAAAAGACCAATAGAGTAATATTAGATGCCACACATTTTGATCTTACCATTAAAAGGCTCGCTCATCAACTCATTGAAAACCACAACGATTTCTCGAATACTGTAATTTTAGGGCTTCAACCTAGAGGAATTTTCCTTGCCGATAGAATTAAATCGGAATTACTTACCATAAACAACAAGTTTAAAATTGAATCTGGTGCTTTAGACATTACGTTTTATCGTGATGATTTTAGACGAAGAGACGAACCTCTTATTCCAAGTGAAACCCAATTAAACTTTATTATTGAAGACAAAACCGTTATTTTAATTGACGATGTATTGTTTACTGGAAGAAGCATAAGAGCTGGTTTAGATGCGATGCTGGCATTTGGTAGACCTAAAAAAGTAGAGTTGTTGGTTTTAATAAATCGTCGTTACGAACGACAATTACCTATACAAGCAAAATACATTGGTAAAAATGTACATTCAGTAACTAAAGAACAAGTAAAAGTATCGTGGAAACAGACAGATGGGGAAGATAAAGTAATATTATATACACCTGCAAATGAGTAAATTAAGCGTTAATCACCTTCTTGGTATTAAGTATCTTAATAAGCAAGATATCGAATTGATTTTTGAAACAGCAAATCATTTTAAAAATGTGATTAACCGACCAATTAAAAAAGTTCCATCGTTACGAGATATTACTATTGCCAACCTATTTTTTGAAAACTCAACTAGAACTAAACTTTCGTTCGAATTAGCGGAAAAAAGACTTTCTGCTGACATTGTAAATTTTGCATCATCTAGCTCTTCTGTAACAAAAGGAGAAACATTAATAGATACAGTAAACAACATCTTATCCATGAAAGTGGACATGGTAGTCATGAGACATCCGAACCCGGGTGCAGCTTATTTTTTATCTCAACATGTTGATGCAAAAATTGTAAATGCTGGAGATGGTGCACATGAACACCCCACACAGGCCTTACTAGACGGCTTTTCGATTATAGAAAAATACGGTGACTTAAAGGGAAGAAATGTTGTAATAGTAGGTGATGTGTTACACTCAAGAGTAGCTTTATCAAACATTTTTTTACTACAAAAAATGGGTGCAAACGTAAAGGTTTGTGGACCATTAACTTTAATACCAAAATACATTTCTTCACTTGGTGTAGAGGTTATTTCAGATTTGAGAACTGCATTAAATTGGTGTGATGTAGCCATGATGCTAAGAATACAGTTGGAACGTCAGGATATGAAGTTTTTTCCTTCATTAAGAGAATACTCCATGTTGTATGGTTTAGACAAAGAATTACTCGACTCTTTAAAAAAGAAAATAACCATTATGCATCCAGGTCCAATTAACAGAGGTGTTGAGATTACGAGCGATGTAGCAGATAGTAAACAATCTATAATATTAAATCAGGTAGAAAATGGAGTGGCTGTTCGAATGGCTGTGTTATACTTGTTGGCTGGAAAAATATAATTTAACAAGTGAATAGTTTAAGGTGTTTTGTGTTTAGAAAAAAATATAAACACTATCCACTATAAACTAACAACTACAAACTAAACAAAATGAAAAAAGCGATTATTAAAACAGAAAAAGGTGATATGACCGTTGAGTTTTATCACAATGATGCCCCAAAAACAGTTGATAATTTTATTAAACTTGCTGAGAAAGGGTATTACAATGGACTAAATTTTCATAGAGTAATACCCAACTTTGTAATTCAAGGTGGTTGTCCTGATGGAACAGGAGCAGGTGGACCAGGTTATTCAATCGATTGTGAGTTGACAGGAGAAAATCAATATCATGATAGAGGAGTATTGTCAATGGCTCATGCAGGAAGAAATACAGGAGGTTCACAATTTTTTATTTGCCATAGTAGAACAAATACAGCTCATTTAGATAGAAACCATACTTGTTTTGGTAAAGTGGTAGACGGCGTTGATATTGTTGATGATATCAGGCAAGGTGATAAAATATTAAGTATAGAGATTGTGGATTGATTTTATAGAAAAAGACATAATAAGAAAAAGCCTCGAAAATTTTCGAGGCTTTTTCTTATAGCATATTTTTTCCACCAACTAACGTATTAACGTTAATGTGCCAGTAAATGTTTCTTTTTTATCCGTTTCCACATCTATAATGTAGAAATAAGTTCCTTCAGGTACTTTTACACCAGAATTGGTTCTACCATCCCAACCATCGTTTGCTTGTATCGATTCAAATACAACTTGTCCCCAACGATTATATATTTTCATGGCAACGGTTTTAATACCTATACCAGTAACTTTAAATAAATCGTTCTGACCATCAATATTTGGAGAGAACACATTTGGAATAACAACCACTGGTTCTACAACAATAGTTGGAGTAGGAGTATTACACGAATCAACAACAATATAATTTGCAAAATGAATAGAATCAGTTCCATTACTATTTGAAACAACCAATGCAACATTAAAAGAACCCACATTACTATAACAAATATTAGTAGGGTTTTGTTGATTAGAAGTTAAGGAGTCAGCACCAAAGAAATACCAAGACCAAGAGTTTGGAGAACTTGTGCTTAAATCGGTGAAATTAACACAGTTATTGATACATAGGTTTGTGTTTGATACAGTAAAATTAGCAACAGGAGTTACACAATTGTTAACCGTTACAATTACTTGGTCAGTATTTCTACAGAAATTACTATTAGAACCAGTAACAGTGTAAGTAGTCGTAATTGAAGGGAAAACAGATTTAGTTTGCCCCAACCCTAAGCCGTTATCCCAAGAATAAAAAACTCCACCTGAAGCTGATAGTGTAGTGGTATCTCCGTTACATATAGTAACATCGTTACTAGCAATAATTATAGGTAAAGCATTAATGGTTACTTGAACTAAACTTGTATTAACACATCCATTTACATCTGTACCAGTAACGGTGTAAGAACTTATTGAACTAGCAATAACATTTGGATTTTGTACATTGCCAATACCATTGTTCCAAGAATAGCTATTTGCACCACTTGCTCTAAGTTTTATAGTGTCACCAACACAAACAGATGTATCAGGGCTAGTAGTTAAAACAGGTAAAGCATTAATAGTTACTATTACTTGAGCAGTATTAACACAATTATTTAGGTCGGTACCTGTTACAGTATAAGTTGTATTTATAGTTGGACTAGGAGAGTGAGTAGCACCACTTCCTAAACCATTATTCCAAGAGTAAGTATTTGCTCCACTAGCAGATAAATTAACATTACTACCGCTACAAATAGCAGTGTCAGGAGACGTTGTTATTGTAGGTAAACTAAAAACAGTAATAAAGTTTGGAATAAATAATGAATCAGAACCTGTTGAGTTTGTACTTACCAATGCTACATCAAAACTACCGGCGGTATTGTAACAAATATTAGTAGGATTTTGTTGGGTTGATGTTAAAGAGTCAGAACCAAAGAAGTACCACATCCATGAAGTAGGTAAGTTGATTGACAAGTCTGTAAATGAAATACAACTTCCAACACAAATAGTACTATCCGAAGAACTGAAACTTGCTACAGGGGCTAAACCACAAGCACCAACTGTTACACGGACAGAATCTGTATTTGTACACATGTTAACATCTGTACCAATTACATGATAGGTGGTGCTAACTATGGGGCTTGGTGAGTGAGAAGCCCCACTACCTAAGCCATTATCCCAAAAATAAGTGTTTCCACCAGTTGCAGAAAGGTTTGCAGCGTCTCCGGTACAAATAGTAGTATCTACACTTGCAATAATTGTTGGTAAACTATTAATAGTAACATCCACTTGAGCAGAATCTAAACATAAATTAGCATCTGTTACATAAACGGTGTAAGTTGTATTTGTGATAGGAGAAGGAGATTGCGTAGCTCCATTACCTAGGCCATTGTCCCACAAATAAGATGTACCTCCTGTTGCAGAAAGATTAACCGCATCTCCGATACAAATAGCTGTATCTGGGCTTGTAGTTATTGTAGGTAAGGCATTTACAGTAATAAAGTTTGGAATAAATAATGAATCAGAACCAGAAGGGTTTGTAGCGACCAATGCTACATCAAAAGTTCCAGCTGTATTGTAGCAGATGTTAGTTGGATTTTGTAAATTAGAAGTTAAAGAATCTGAACCAAAGAAATACCACGTCCAACTTGAAGGTGTTCCTGTGCTTAAATCACTAAAATTAATACAAGAACCTATACAAAATGAGCTATCTGAAGAGCCAAAACTTGTAACAGGAGGGGTTCCACAAGCATTTATGAATACTGTAACAGGAATAGTAAATGTACCTGGACAAGATTTTACGTAATATGTAGTTTGCGTAGATAGAGTAGGAGTAGTGAATGATGGACCAGTTTGTAATAAATTTCCACCAAATTCTGCATCGTACCATTCGATAGTTGCTCCAACAGGCGTTGTTCCAGAAAATGTAGCGGTTAATGTAGCTGTATTGTTAGCACAAATATTTTGATCATTGGCGGTTAAATCAAAACTTGTAATGGTTCCGTTTGAGATTCCAACACCACCTCTTGTTGCACCATTTGGATTAAAATTGGAAATTAAAGGAGAATTTGTTGTGCCATTAACTCCTGCAATAACAGAAATAGTTGGAGAACCTGAATATACAGCAACGTATCCACCGCCACCACTACCACCAGGACCTTCAGCTTCTTGAATTACCGCAGCAGAACCTGTTGTCATAATTTGGTCACCGCCTTTACCACCATTAGCTGATATCGTTATGCCACTAACATTAGAAGTAGTTTGAAGGATAACTGTTCCGCCAGCACCACCACCACCTGCTCCTTCTTTTCCAGAATATTGCCCAAAACCAGGACTAGCAGGTCCTGATGAATTACCACCAGCTTCACCGTTTGCAGTTATTGAACCAGCACCATTAATCGCTCCATAAGATTTTATAAAAACAATTCCAGCACCGTTACCACCATCACCACCCCAAACGTCGTTAGCATCACCAGCACCACCAGCACCACCCATAAAAATTTTATTAGTAGAATAATCAAGAGGTCGACCACCTAAACCACCATTATCCCTTCTTAAATCTCCACCCCAAGTAGAGTTATTCGGAGGAACTGTTAATTCGTTACGATTACTTGAACAATGTGAATATCCACCTCTTCCGCCACCCGAAGAAACAATTAAAGCAGGGTTGCTATTAACGGCCATTAAGTTTGTATCCAATGTCCATGCCTGAATAAAGTTTGCCGAGCTAACATCTGGATTTCCAATTCCCTTATTCCATAGAGCAACATCACCAGCATTAGCACCTCCACCACCGCCAGAATTATGGGCATTTCCTCCACCACCACCATTTGCAGCTGCACCTCTACAATATCTACCACTTAAATTTGAACTATAAAAAGCTTGATCACCTGCAATTCCTTCACCTTTTTCTGCTCCCTCAACTGGATTGTTGTCAGCATATCTTAAACCACCGTTTGTTGAATTAATGTCAACAACACCACCTCTAAAACCTTTTTCTGAAACATCAATTAATCCACCAGCATTTATAGTGGTAACACCTAAAACTTCAACAGCTAATAGTCCTCCAGAAGATCCATTCCATTGAGATGTAGTTAACACTCCACCACCATTTACGGTTAGTGATAAATATCTAGGAACTCTAACCACCATCACTCTTCCTGATGCAGTATAATTTCTTTTCAACGCACAATCAAAAACAATTGAAGTTCCATTTGGAACACTTTTTACTTGAACAAATTCGTAATTACCAGCATTATTGTAATTAGTGATTCTACCCCAAGTATGATGAAACTTTGAGGAGTTAGGAAATGAAGGTACAGTTATAGAATCTTCAATAGACGCACCTTGTACTTGATAAATCATGATTAAATCACCTGCAGCAAGGTTGGAACTAAAATTTGTAGATAATGTACTACTAGTAACATTAATAAGTGTATCACCAATGGTTGCATCACTAGTAAGCATTGTAAAAGCATTAACTTCTTCAGCTGGCCCTGTTACAGTTTTCGCTCCGTCTTTTCCACGTTGAGCATTTACAGTTATTATTGAAAATGCGGCTAATGCTAATAAAACAATTCTTTTCATTCGTTAATTTTAAATATGTTTTGTTGTTATTAAGACTTATTCTTTGTTACCAAGGTTGCACTTGTTAAAAAGAATTGATGTCAATTTATGTAAATAAAATAGTTTTTAAAATGAAAACTAAATTAAATTCGTTTTAATATTGATTTCCTATACTCATTACCTAATAAGGGTTCATTTTTTAGCATTTCCAATAAAAGCTGATTGTTTTTGTTGTACGACAATAAACTAAAGGCATCTTCAACCGAAAAATCGTTATTATTTTGTTCGATTAGTTTAAATTCATCTCCAACAGTTACAGTGCCTTCTTTTAAAATTCTAACGTAAAAACCCGAATAGGATGAATTTATAAATTCTTTAATTACCAATTGGTCGTTAAACTTGTGTCCCAATTTAAAACAGGGAATTCGTGGTTCAGAAATTTGAAC
Source organism: Flavobacteriales bacterium (assembly GCA_020635795.1). NCBI lineage: Bacteria > Pseudomonadati > Bacteroidota > Flavobacteriia > Flavobacteriales > Flavobacteriales bacterium. The sequence goes on along the minus strand of JACJZD010000001.1, from coordinate 1,294,615 downwards.
AATGGCATTTCCAACTTGATAAATATTTCCAATTCGAATAATGGTTTCGTCAATGTTGTCAAGCGTAATATTTTCGCCAAACATCCCAAATTCAAATTTTAGGTTTGGATATTTTTCTTTCCAAAAAGAGTAATGATTGGCTCCATAAAAATAACACGCTTTGTCAATTCCACCGTGGTTTTCTCTATCACAAACTACATCTTTTTCAACATCGGTTTTACCTAAAAAGATAGGAACATTAACTGGCTTTTTAAAAATGCCCGTTTCTACCGTTTTTCCGTTCCATTCGAACGAAACTTTGTTTCCAATATTAGTAGAAACAATTTTCATTATAAGTTGTTTAATGCTGCTTGATAGTTTGGTTCTTCAGTTGTTTCAGCTACTTGCTCGGTATATTTTACCACGCCATTTTCGTCAATTACTACAATACTTCTAGATAGTAATCCACTTAAAGCACCATCAATCATAATTAAACCGTAGTCTTTTCCAAAAGAACCCGTATTAAAATCAGAAAGCATTACCACGTTTTCAATTCCTTCAGCACCACAAAATCTTTTTTGTGCAAATGGCAAATCTCTTGAAATACATAGCACTTTAGTATTGGTTAGGTTGGCAGCTTCTTTATTAAAATTTCTTACAGATGCAGCACAAGTTCCAGTATCAACACTTGGAAAAATGTTTAATACTAATTTTTGTCCTTTGAAGTCGGCTAAGGTTTTAGTGCTTAAATCTGTTGCTGTTAATTTAAAATCTTTTGCTACAGAACCAACTGCTGGTAAGCTTCCAATTGTATTTAATGTGTTGCCTTTTAAAGTAATTTGAGTCATTTTGTTATCTATTTTTTTATATTGTTAAAATTAGTTATTCCACGAACAATACCAAACCTTTTAAGTATTCTCCTTCAGGATGAAAAATACTTACGGGATGATCGGCTGGTTGTGATAAATGGTGTAAAACTTTTACATTTCTTCCTACTTCAATAGCTGCAGCCATTATAGTATCGTAAAACAATTTTCTGTTTACAACTTGTGAACAAGAGAAAGTAAACAAAATTCCACCTGATTTAATTTGTTTTAATGCCATAGCGTTTAAACGCTTGTAACCTTGTATCGCATTGTGTTTTGCTTTTTGGCTTTTGGCGTAAGCGGGAGGGTCTAATATAATAATGTCGTAATCTTCGGTGTTTTGTTTTAAAAAACTTAAAGTATCAGATGTAATGGATTCGTGATTTTTTAATTTGTTTAACGTGATGTTTTGATTGGTTAAATCTATTGCTTTTTGTGAACTATCAACCGAATGAACCAATTTTGCTCCAGCTTTTAAAGCATAAACTGAGAACCCGCCAGAATAACAAAAGGTATTCAGTACTTTTTTGTTTTTAGAAAACTCACCCAATAACTTTCTGTTTTCACGTTGATCCAAGAAAAAACCTGTTTTTTGACCATTAATCCAATCTAAATTGAACGCACAGTTGTTTTCTAATCCAACCAAATTGGGTTCGCTGGCTTGATACAAGTATTCGTTAGTAAAGCTGTTTTGTCCCGTACTTGATACGGGATTGTTTTTTGCTAAACTTTCAGCACTTTTATCATAAATAGCAATTAAATCTTTTTTTGGATAGGTTTTTTTTAATGCTTCAACTATATTGTTTCGATAGTTGTACATGCCAATACTGTGGCATTGAATAACTGCTGTTCCGTTGTAATAATCAATAATTAAACCTGGTAAGCCATCGCCTTCAGCATGTATTAAACGATACATATTGGTAGTTGGATTGTTGGTTAAGTTTAAGCTTTCTCGAACTTGATAAGCCGCTTTAATTTTTTTGTTCCAAAAGTCTTGGTTAATCTCTTGCTCGATAAAAGAAATAATCCTCACCGCTATTGTCCCATCACTAAAATGACCCAAAGCTAAAAACAAGTTTTTAGAATCAACCACTTTAACCAATTCGCCATTTTCTGGTAATTGCGGTGGTTCGTTAATTATTTTGTGAATAGCACCAGAAAAAACCCAAGGATGCTTGCGTTCAATCGATTTTTCTTTGTCTTTACTCAGTACAATAGTTGGTAGTTCCATAGTTATTTAAACTTGTTGCAAAGAAAAGCAAAATGCCCCAAGAAAGTAAGCGATTAGAATGATTTATTATTGCTTAGTAAAAGTAACGGTTGCAATAGCTGGAGATACAACAGTATCGTTACCAAGAGGTGCACTTACAAAATAAGAAATGGCTCTACGAGGATAAGTGTTTGTATTGGCAGAATTGTATGTTGTGCCGTCGTCGGTTCCAGCATCATAAACATAAGCTACAACACTTTTGGAATTTACAAATGCGTCATCTTCAAAAAGATTAATGTTTACAACTGCCAAATACCAATCGGGACTTGGAGCTAGCATGGTTGCTAAAGTAACAGCTGTGTGGTTTTTATCTACGGTAACAAGTTGTTCTATTTGACCAACTCCTGAACCTAGATTGTTGCCAATATATAAATGTAAGCCTTCTCCTGTGGTAATTCGCTGATTTATTTCATTGTCGAGTGGAGTAGTAGCTCCCAATTCTGCCATTTTACGAATACCTTCTGAGGCTAATGTACCTTCCTTAAAAAATTCGGTATTGGCTTGATGAGTCCAGCCAATGAGTTTAGAAAAATGAGCATTTGTTGGATAATCAATGGGGTAATCTGTACTGTTCCAATTAATATTAAAAGTTACTTTGTAGTTAGTTGTTTTTAAATCGTTGGGTAATTCTTTTACATCCTTTTTACAACTTGCTATGGTTATGAAGAGTGTTGATACTACAAGAAATTTTCTCAAAGTCATTTTGTATTTTTTAGTCTAAAACGTAGGTAAAGGTAGATTATTGCAACACAATTTTCTCTACTTTTTTAAAGTTGTTGCCTGTTATGGATAAAAAGTAAATGCCTTTTTCAAGGTTGTTGAGCTGTAATTCAACTTGATTTTTGACTGTTTTTACTATTTTTCCAGTAACATCAGTCAGAGTAATTATTATCTCACCGTTTGTTTGCTTTAACCCTTTAATATAAAGCATGTTGTTGGCAGGGTTAGGATAAATGTTTATTTTATCTACATCAAAACTATTGATGTTGGTTGTGCCACAAGACATGTTCATTAATTTAAACCAAACGTTATCCAATAAAGCAAAAGAAGCCAAATCATTAACATTTGCTTCTCCTTGTCTGATTACCACCATATTTTGGTTTGGCGAAATACTGATGTATTGTCCTTGCGAGCCAGCAGCAGTAAACATGTCTGCTGGGGAGTTTGGAGCAATGGCAAAAGGGTAAGATGTAGTTGATCCTGGAGCAATAAACGAAGATTTTCCGTTTAACCACCACAAATAACCATAAGCAGGGTTTATATTTTGCGAGCTGTTGAGCATTTGATAGTAATACAACGAATCGTCTAGTACAACTGTTGAGCCCCACATTCCTTTATTCAAAGTTAACAAGCCAAAACGAGCCATGTCTCGTGCTTTACTAAAATAGAAGTTATTGTCTCCAAACGGAAACCAAAAGCCGCTACTCATACCAATTTTGTTTTTAATTTTTTGATTGGTATAAACGGTTAATCCCTGACCAGAAGCAGTGGTAAGAACGTTCTCTAATAGATTGTAAGGACTATTGTGGTAAGCCCATCGGGTTCCTGCATCAGCAACATAGGTTAAGCAACTTGGAGAGGTACACGAAAAATTGTTTTCGTCTAAGCCAGTTGTCATGGTAAGTTGATGCCAAATGGTAATGTTATCTTCTTGAGGAATGGCTAAGCTGGTAAATCCAGTTCCTAAGTAATCGGAAGTTTTGTCGTTAATGTTAAGCAGACCATCTTTTTGAGCAATGCCAACCAATGTAGCTCTTAAACTTTTGCCTGCCGAATACCAAACGTGTAAACTATCGGCTGTATAGTTGCCAAAGTATTTTTCCAGTACAATTTTGCCGTCCTTCAATACAATAAAAGCATCGGTTAGTGATGTGTCTAAATATTGGTACAAGGCATCAATACTATCTTGACACCAGTTTAACGATGATGGTGCAATCGTATCCCATGTATTACCTGTGTTTGGAGGAAAATAAAGCGTTTGAGCGTTGGTAGATTTGTTGGTTACAAATAAAACTAAAAGTAGGAAGTACAGTTTTTCCATGTGTATCTGTTTGAATAATAATTGCTTATAACTTCAAATATAAGATATTATTCGATTACTTTTTTTGACTTTTTTTTGCAGGAATTAGCATTCCAACCAGCCATAGTAGCAACAAAAAGCCTAGATTAAATACGATGGAAAGCAACAACATTAAGTAAAAACCTGAAAACAAGCCCGATATTTTGGTAAACAATACGGTAACAAAATTTCCTGCCCAAAGGGTGCTAAGGTTAAGTAAAAGGATTAAAGCAATAAACAATAACAAGCCCGAAAAAGAGCCTTTTATATCGGACTGACTCAAAGAAATGGCACTGCCAATTGAGAACAATAAATAGAAGAATAATAAGTACTTCCACCAAGCAGCATTTTCTTGGTTTATAATGGCTTTTATGGTGCTCATTAGTCCATCGTAAATAGAAGAAAATACTTGAAATATACTTTCAGTAATACTTAAATCAGATAGTTTTATATTGTTGATTATGATGTCGTTGAATTTTAAATCAAAAATTAAATAACCAATAATAAATAGGGCAGAACCACCCAATAAAATTGGACCAATACCAATTAAGAAATTACCCAAATTTTGGTAAATGTTTTTCTTGTTAAAGCTGTGTTTTACATACCCCTGCTGTGGGTTATTGGCATTAAACGAAAACAGTTTTACATTAGAAATTTGATGCCCAAAAAGTAAAGCAAAAATTAAATGCCCGAGTTCATGTACTGCTGTACCAATCCAGCCAAACAAATACAAATACCCCGGCATACCAATAATACCAACGGTTAGTTTTTCGATTTGCTGTGAGATAAGGTGCATAATTAACCCCAGAAACATAATTGGAGCTAGCAATATGGTTAAATGTGTGAGTGTAGCCAATAAAACATCAATTAAATATTGCAATACAGTTTCCATTAGTGGCTTATTTTTGAAATAATAACATTGCTACGTTTGTGTGCCCGCAAAAGAAAGGAACAATTGCTTACGTTGGTTAAAACCAGTAAACTTTCTTTTTTAAGCTCGTACATTTTGCTGTTGATTTCAGCAATTAAGCTGCCCGAGTGTAGATAAAAACAAACGGTATCAAAAGTATTGTCGAGTTCAATGTTCTTACTCTGATTGGCTTCTAGTGATAAATAACTCAATTCACTGTTAATGCACTCTTTTGTCATTAAGTTAAAATCGGTACAAGTACCTATGGCAGTTGTTTTCCAATCGCCACTAAAAGTATCGGTATCAAATTGTTTTAGGGTTTTGCTGTGGTGATTTTCGTGTGTTACGGTTATTTCACCTTCTAACACCATTAGTTTACGGTTTATGTTGGGTAACTGGGTGAATGTAGATGCTGCAACTTCAACTTTGGCAGAACTTATCCGAAAATCGAAGTTGCGTTCGGCATAAGAAGCCGTTGCTGGAGAAATAAACAATTGAGTGGTGCTACCGCCCGACCAGTTTGAGGTGATGTAGTCTGATTTAGATAGTATCGTAATATTCATCGGTAGACCATTTTATTGGGTTATTAATAATGTATTCACGAATATTATCTAATTCATTATAATTTCTAATTATTCTGTCGTGATAGCGACTTTGCCAATCAAATTCGATATTGTTTTGGTTGGCAAATCGTTTTACAGATGCTTTATAGCCCCGAATAATTGAGGCAAGGTTTCGTGATTGTGAGCCAAAATTATTTGGAATCCATGTTGTTTCTTCTGGTTTATTAATAAATATAATTCCATGAACATGGTTGGGCATTACAATAAATTCGTCCAATTCAACAAAAGGAAAATGTTGAGGGATTTGTTGCCAAAATTCACGAGCAACTTTTCCAATTTCCGTTTCCCGTAGAGACGCATGATTATGCGTCTGTTTGATGTTTTTATGTTCCTGTAGAGACAGATAATTATCTGTCTTTAAATTGGCTTTGTTTGGAGACAGACAATCGTCCGTCTCTACTGGGTTGGTATCAATGATTGGAGACGCATAATCATGCGTCTCTACGATGTTTCCGAAATAATGGATTTTTTCTTTGGTGCAAATGGTAACAAAATACAAACCGTGTGATCCGTAGTCATACCCTTTTAAACGGGCTGAAGGAATTCGATATTTGTTTTGAAATTTTTCCATTTTTTACCGTAGAGACAGATGATTATCTGTCTCGTTTGTTTTATTATCTGTCTCCTTTGTTTGGAGACGCATAATCATGCGTCTCTACCAGCATCGTACACAATTTCATACTTAATGCCTTCTAAATCTTTAAAGAAAAGGGCATAGTAATGTTCGCCGTGTTGTGGGTAAAGTTGTGGCGGATTGACAATATCGGCTCCAATGCTTTTAATTAAGGGATAAAGTTCATCCACTTCTGTTTTAGAACCTACTTTAAAAGCCAAATGGTGTAATGCTCCAGGTTTTCGGCGGTGAATGGTATCGTTTTTAAATGCTTCTCGTGGCGAGTTGATGGCAAAAATGAGCAAGGGATGAAAATATTCTACCACTTCAAAATCGTGTGCTTTAACCGTTCCTTTCGATTTTTTGGCGATGTCAAAACCTAAAATAGGCATGAGTTTGTCGTAAAACAACTCGGCAGTTTTAAGATTTTTAACGGTTATTTGTATGTGGTCGATAATGGGTTGCATGCTTATTTGGCTCTAATAATGTATTGGTATTCCAATAAATTGGTATTGATTTCGATGTTGGTAAAACCTGCTTCGGTCAGCTCTTTTTTAACCGTTTCTTGGTCAATTTTATGGTCTACAGGCGGACCAACAGGCAATTCTTTTTTAAAGAAATCGATAACTACCAATTCGCCACCGGGTTTTAAGCCTTTTAGCACTTGACTAAAATAAGCCACTCGGTTTTCGATGTGGTGGTAAGTGTTTACAATCAGTACCTTGTCTACTTCTTGTGCTTGTAGAGCAGGTGAGTCGAAAGGCAATTTGCGTAACTCTAGGTTAGCATTGTTGTCGAATTCCGTTTCTTTTTTGTGTTTGATGTGAGCTAAAAACTCCTCGTTTACATCGCCAGCAATTACGGTAGCACCAGCGTTAAGCAGTTTAAAACTAAAATAACCCGAGCCAGCACCAATGTCTAATATTTTAAGCCCTTTTAGGTTGCCCAAATACTCCAGTACTTTAGCTGGTTGTTGGTAAGCATCACGTTCGGGCGAGTCAAACCTTTGTATCAACTCTTGGGTAGAGTTTTCGTGCATGTGTTCGTTAGCACTGTTGTGCCCGTCGTGGTGAGCATGTTCTTCGTGTTCTGCCTCGTGGTGTTGGTGTTCGTTTTTACAAGCGATTAATGCTGTGGTTAAGATGATGAGTAGTAGTTTGTTCATGGTTTGTTTTTTTACAAAACTAAAATAATATTTTTTGTGCTACCGCGAGCGTCTTGTTCCTGGGTTAGTTATAAAAACCACAAGGTAGAGCCTTGCGGGAGCAGAAGGGAGTGGATGGCTGCGATAGATGAGAGCATAATTATTCTTGTTGCAATTATTTTATTTCCGAGATATCAATTATTTTAATTAAAAACCTTTTAAAAACCAAAATTTCTTTAATTGTTTGTACAACTGAAAATTTAGCAATACTAGATTCACTAACTTCAATCTTTTCAATAGATGTTTTATTTTTATAGGCACGATTATTATATGCCATAACAAAATTAACCTTTAATTTATTTTTTGAAATTTTATCAAAAAGATCTTGAGCATCCAACTTATTTTTAGGATTTCTAAGATTATATAATTCTATTGTTTTTATAAAATAATTACTTCCAGAAATATTATTTAGATCATTCCATAATCTTTTTGCAGAGAGAATTATCTGACTGGAAAGATTTCTCATCTGTGTGTTAAATTCGTCCTTTACATGGATTAAATATAGATTATCCTCATTAATATACAATATATCGCAAAGCTCTATATTTTCTTTTATAACTTTGTCAAATACGTAATAGTTTTGGTGATTATGTGATTTATTATAAGAATCTTCATCCAAATCTTCGTGCCAAGCATTTAATATTTTTTCTTCCAATTTGTAAAGTTGAAAATAATTAATAGCCTCTTTTTTTATTTGCTCAATAAATTTATTTTCGAGATAAAACCATTGATTATCTATTCTAAAATATTTTTTATTTTGGTATGGAATTTCAGCATTAATGTGTGAATAGAAGGTTCCAAATGTTGATTCCTTTTCATTGATTATACCTGTAATACTTAATCTTAATAAATCAGTTTTAATTTTAAATCTATCATTAATATTATCAATATCATTATATATGAATCTAGTACACTCATAATATAAATTATTTCTATCATTAATAACTTGATCATTTACTTTTCTTTTCTTTTTAAAGCGTATTTTAAATTTATCGCATTCATAGAATTTTTCAATTTTATTATTATTTACTAATTCTATTATATCATCATTTAATAGATACAGTTTATTATTATTTGAATGTAGAAGAATGTCTTCAACAATTCGGTCTTTTAAGTAATTATCTAATTCAATTAGTAGTTTCTCATCACTAACTTTGTTAAAAAGAGAAAGTTGAGTATAATTAGAGTTGTCTTGTTTTATAGCATGGATATCTACGATTAATTGTTTTAATTCCTCAAAATTAAGTTTCTTTTTTAAGCAGAAATATGACCCTATCTCCATAATTGCCATATCGTTGCTTAATTTATATTTTTTAAAAATACCTTCTCGCAAGTCTTTTCTAACTATTATTTTTATTTTCTTAGGTATTTCTGAGTAGTCTAGTGAATCATTAACAGATTGGTTATAATTATAGGTGTCAGATCTTTCAGATAAATTTCCAGTTACACCTCTTGTATTCATTACTAGAGATATATCATCATTTGGTTTGGCAAAGTATTGATATAAATCAATCCCGAAGTAAGGGTCTATAAATTTCTTAATTACATTTATTCCACTACCTCCAATCACACAATAAATATTACTCTTATATATGATAAAAAGCACAAATGAAAATTCTAAAACATCAAAATTTTGTTCTTTTATCAACTCCTCTGGAAGAAATAATTTCCAATAATTTTGATTTTTTGGTTGATTATAACAATAGGTATAAAATTTAAAATCTCCTGTTTCAAAACTTTCTAAAGATGGTTTTACAATTGAAAAATCAGTTTGTTTAGCATGTATTTGGTTTTTGTGATTTTCCTTAATAATATCAATTATTTCGTCATTATTCTTACCTTGGAATTCATAATATAGTTTATCGATTGAAAAAATTTTAAGATTAAATTTTATATTCTCTAATGCCATAAATACAATTTGAAAGATAAAGTAAGAAAATATGTTATTCTACACATAAACATAAAATGTGCTTATCAAAAGTAAAAAATAACTTAATGATTAATTTTTAAACTTATTAAACTTTATTAACAGTTTGTAAATTAAGTATTTATACTTAAAAAAAAGGGAGGGAGATAACTAAAAAATTAATAAATATCGCTAAAGGTGTATTCGTAAGTTTTGTCACCCAATTCGTAGGTTTTTAAAACCGTACCGTTTTGGTCGAACTTTACAGGGTAGCTAAAAATAGGGCCATCGTAACAAAAGGTATGAAACTCGCCATTTTCGCCACAAACATCCACCTGTTTGGGTAATTGTTTAAGAAAATCGGCAGTATAATCTACTGCAATTAAATGTTTGGGTATTTTGCTGTTGTCGATAGAACAAACGTGTGTTTTAAAGCCTTTTTTAATGAAATCGGTAGCTAATTTGTTGGTGCTTTTGTTCCATAAAGGGAAAAGAGCGGTCATGCCTACTTCGTTCATTTTGTTTTCGCGGTATTCTTTTAAATCTTCCAAAAAAATATCGCCAAACGCTACGGTATTTATGCCTTGCTTTTTAAATTTAAGTAGCAAAGCTTTCATTTTGGTTTCGTACTCGGCGTGCGTTTTTTCTTCGATGTACATAATTTTTAGTGGAATACCTATGGCTTTGGCTTGTGCCACAACCAAATGCTCGGGTACACCGTGCATCGAAACCCGTTTATTGGGTTTGAAAATGTTGGTGAGCAAATATTTAACCTCATATTTTTTACTGTTCAACAAGTGGTGTAGGGCAAAAGAAGAATCTTTTCCGCCGCTCCACGACATTACTATGGGTATTCTATTGTTCATAATTTTTTCTTCTAACTTCGGTCTTCTGACTTCCAACTTCCTGCCTCACTCTATAAACCAAAAATTGCCAGGGATAACACCTGCGGTGAATTGATGAATTAAATTACCTGATGACGAATATCGAAACACGGTTCCATTTTGTACATAATCAATGGCATCAGACACATATACATCATTGTTGTTGGGGTCTACGCCCAAACCGTAAAAAATGTTACCGCTATTTGCAATTAAAGCCGAAGAAGGTAAAGCGGTGCTCGAAATGCTCATTTGATAAACGTTGGAGTTCAGAAAATACAACACGTCTTTAGTTGCGTTTAAGGTTAACGAGCCTGGCGAATCGGCAATGTTTGGAAAGGTTAGGGTTTGAGTTATGCTTCTGTTGGCAGGATTGAGTTGAATGAGTTTAGGGTTTTCTACACTAAAACCACCGCTACACATTACCCATAATTGATTGTTTTTATCCAATACGATGCTGTTGGGCGATTTACCCACTTTAATGCTATCCACTAACACATCTGTAATGGTGTTGATGATTAAAATGTTGTTGTTGGTCATGTCGCACACGTATGCGGTATCGTTAAACAATACCATTTGTTCAGTCCAGCCCGAAACAGAAATGCTTTTTGAAATGGTATTGCTAGCCAAATTCACTACTTGTATAGAGTTGGAATACAAATCGCTTACATAAGCTTTGTTGGTGTTTATTGGCAGCATGTAGCGTGGCGAATTAAAGCCTGTAATGGTTGCCACAGAGGTAAAGTTGCTCATGTTAACCACTTCAACTTTGTTGGAATTGTTTACCACAATGTATCCTTTGCTGCCAATTTGCATAAACGATTGAGCAACATCGCCTAAACCTAAACCGTTATTAGCGTTTTTAAACACATTTTGGTTTACGTTGTTGGTATTCTTGTTGTAAAGTGAAATGGAGGCGTTGGTCCAGCCAAAAGTACCTTCGTTGATAATTAGCACATCGGTTGCAGAAGTTTGTGTAATAGGTGTTTCATCACAATTTAAGCATTGTGGACCAAATTCTTCTTTGGTGCATGCTGTAAACAGCAACATTATTAAACTGATATGTAGTAGTTGTTTCAACATTTAAAACGAAACGGCTAATGAAAATAAATAATTTCTACCAGGCATGGCTCGGTAAGCAATCGATTGGTAGTCTTGATTTAAAAGGTTGTTGGCTTTAAATGAACTGGTTAAGGTAAATTTTTTAAGCTTAAACGCTTGACTTATGCTCACATTGTGCAAAAAGTTTTCGGGCAAATACCAGTTGTTATCAGGAGTAATAAAACGCATGCCTGTATAGCTGTAATTGTAGTAAATACTGGTGTTTTTGTATTTAGCCGAAAGCGTGTAGTTGAATTTGTGAAAGGGTACATAAATCAACTGTTTGTTGACGGACAAATCGCTTTCGTTGTTTGATTTAATATTTGTTGAAGCCGTGTAAGCATAATTTATACTTTGTTTTAACGAAAAGTTTTTTAGTGTTGTGGTACTCGAAAAAGTAGCTTCAACACCTTTGTTTACTACTTCTTTTAAATTGCTTGGGCTCCAGAAATTAGCTGTTGTAGGCTGCCAAATAATCCAGTTGTTTACATCGTTGTAGAACACAATGGCGTCAAGACTTAATTCGGTATTGTTTATAGGTTTGGTGTAAGTAAAACCAGCTTCTACCATTTGGGCTTCTTCAGGTTTAAGGTCTGTATTTCCTCCTAGATTCCAGTACAAATCGTTTAAGGTTGGGTAGCGATAATTTATTCCTGCATTGGCTTTGATAAAAAACTGCTCTTTGGCAAACAATTGGAATTTCCCACCAATGTTTGGTGCTATTGGGTTAAACTCGTTGGCTTGTATAATAAAGCGGTTAAAGGCATTTAGCTGTAATCGTTTTAAGGAATACGTTGCTCCAATCATCCAGCTGCTTTGTAGTCGGTTTTTTAGTGCTGTATAACCAGCAGATTCTGCCGTTTCATACCTTAAGTTAATGCTGTTTAAAAAGGTGATTTTATTGTTTAGGTAATATTGTGTATTTATCAAATTATCAAACAAATAAGTATTGCTTTCTGAATATATTTTAGCACTGATGTCTTCGTAAATTAATCGGTCTTTTATTAACCCCGAACTAATTTGATGATTCCAATTGTTTCGTGTTTTTTTGTATTCTAAAATTGCTCGAATAGAGAGGTCTTTTTGGTTTTCGCTAACAGAATCTTTTGTGATGGCAGGAGCTAGATTTCTGTTGCTATCAAACAACCAAATTCTACCACCAAAACTTCCGTTTTTAGTTTGTTTGTAAATACCTTGCTGAATACCATATTGTAGTAATTCCGCATTTTTTTGATGCTCAACGGGGTTGTTTTTTTTGGTGATGTTTTTAAATTCAAAATCATTTTTAGCATTGGCGTAAAACAATTGGGTTTCGAGCAACCATTTTTTTTGATGAAAACTAACCGATGCTTCTGTTCTGTAGGTATTAAAACTACCAATACTTTGTTTTAACAGTACAGCATCTTTACCGTCAAAGTTTTTATCATTTTTTAGTAGTACACTACCGCCCAAAGCACCATTTCTATCCATCATGGCTGCTGCACCATGGTGTAATTCTGCTCCGCTAAAAAATATGGTGGGGTACAACGAAAAATCAACCTGACCCAACATTGGTGAGTTTAATAAAATACCATTCCATTGCACTTGAGTGTGTGATGCTCCTGTTCCACGAAAGGAAATAGACGATAAAGAACTTGGTCCGTAATCTTTAATAAAAACAGAGGAGTGTTGCTGAATCAAGTCCGATAAATTGGTGCTTTCTTGAATAGAAATACTATCGAATGTTGTTTTTTTGTATTGCTTGGGTATTTTGTAATCAACCAGTTCAAACTCACTCACAGTAAGCGTGTCAATATTGTCTGTATTACCAAAAATAAATTGACTGAATAATAAAAGTAGAATGGTGAATAATTTCTTAACCACATAGTTTTTTTTATACAATTGATTGTTTCTGAAAGAAAAGAGATAGAAGCCTTGCTTTAAACATAGTTTTTGAGCTATGTTTAAAAATATAATTTCTATGTCAACCTTTTTCAGCATTAATGCTATGATTCTATGTAGTTATTTTGTTTTAATAAGTTTTTGGGTGGTTCTTTTGTCGCCTTGAGAAATAGTTAGAAAATAAATACCTTTACTGAAGTTGGAAGTTGGAAGTTGGAAGTTGGAAGTTGATGCAGATTCTGAAATCAATACCTTTCCGTAAATATCGGTAAGCTGGTAGTTGATTTCGGTAATTGACTTATTCTCAATGTGTATAATGTCTTTAAATGGATTTGGATAAACATTAAATTGACCGGCAAACAATTCTTCTACAGATGTAGTTGAATAATGAATAACTCCAACAGCATCTAAATCAAATCCACCTGAAGGAAAAGAAGTAGGGAAAGGGTCGTTTATTTTATTGTTTTGACTATCGGTAGTTCCAAATAATGGGTTTATACTTCCAACCACATCAATAATACGAACGTGGGTGATTTTTGAAATATCTAATCCTGCAATACCTGAAAGTTCATCTAAATCGAACGGAGTGCCGTAATTGGCTCTGTATTTACCTGCCAAATTGTGAATGTTGGTCGCGTCCATGTTGGCATTGTTGTCTAATTGCTGGGTGTCTTGCGTTAGCGAAAAAGCATCGAAACGGAAAAAATTAATACCATCAGAACTTACTTCTACAAAAGCCAATTCTAAAAACATACCATCAAAAGAGTTTTCGAAAACCGCAAAATCAGCTCCTACATCGTTGTAAATAAAACCGTTAAATGTTAATGTAGCCATGCCTCCATCACCTAAACTGACCAAGCCATTTACGCCAGATTTACCCGTAGCTGAAGTGTCGTTGCCAATGGTTGTTTTACCTAAAGAGGTGTCCGCAATGTTTTGCCAACCTCTAATTAACTCACAATTACTTGCCCAAGCGGTAAAAACAGTTGAATCTTTATGGATTGCAGTTGTTCCTGCTTGGCCAACCGCTGGGGCATAAGGACCTTGTGCAAACAAGTTGCTACAAAAGAGAATAAATATAAAAAATGTTGGTTTCATAATTAAAACACTTCGACAAGCTTAGTGTGACAAAAAAATGTCAGTCTGAGCCTGTCGAAGACTTTTTATTGTTTTATAAACTTTTGTATACTAGTTGTTCCTTTAGAGCTTAATTGAATAAAATAAACTCCAGCATTCAGTTCTGCTACACCAATTTGCATTAGATTTTGGTTGTTTCCAGCTACCGTTAATATAGTCTTACCAGTAATGTCAATAACCTTTGCCGATTCAATTGCCTCAACACTTTTAATGTTTAAAACAGAAGTAGTTGGGTTGGGGTAGAAAGAAAAATTGTCTTTTGGCAATTCATTAATCGAAGTAATAATTATATTTAAATTGTCCATACAGAAAAATGCAGGAGTATTCATTCCCCACATGCCAACATCTGAGGAACTGAGTTCGAAGTATATGCTGTCAAATACATTAAAATTAGACGAACTAATCCATAAGCTACGCCAGTCTTTTATTATGTAATCTTGAGAATTATCTGCAAAACGAAAATCGGCTAAATAAAAATCCAAGCTATCAATTAAAGTGCTTTGAAAATAGGTTTTTATATTGATTTTATACCAATCGGGATCATTGCCAGTTGGACCTCCAAATTTTTTAGCAAAAGCATCTCCATCTCTCATGCTATTGTAGGCATATGTAGAATTTGTTATTTCGAGACTAAGTATATCTATGCCTTGTGTTGATTTAAAAGATGAATTATTTGAGGCTACTACATAATTTGGAGAACCAATCTGACTACCAGCTTTTGCACTGTATTTATTTCCAACACCCGAAGTCGTTGTATCAGTCATGTTGGAATAGGCAAAACCTCCTAACCAATAACCTGGAGCACCCCAAGTGGTATCAAAAACATTCGGAAAGGTAAAATCACCACTGGTAAATTCAGAGTGAAATTCTCCATTGTTGTGTGTACCGCTTAAATCTGAGCCATCCCAATAGGATTCGGCTGGTAGGGTTAAGTTTTCAAAATCGGCTGTTTGTGCTGTAATGTTAGTTGAGGACAACATTAATCCTAATCCCAAAATAATGGAATGTTTGTAAATTTTTCTCATCGGTTTAATTTTAAATGAGTTAAACAATAAATTAATTAAACCGGGATGTAAACAATGATAGTTAATGTGATGATAACCAAATTGCCTTTTTTCCCGAAAGCTAGCTAAATACCCATAGAGGTATTCAACGTTATAGGCAGGTCTTCTGACTCACTCCTTATTTTCACGCCTTCCCGAGTATTAATCAGTGGCTAATTGTGAAAACTACTAGAGTTTACAGCTGCGGGTACAGTCTAGGATTTACACCTAATTCCCTATTAATTCCAGAATGCTTAGTTCTGAAAACCAATAACGGTACAAATGTAGAATAAAATGAATTATAAAAAAATATGATTTTTAAAAGGTTATCAACGATGTTATGAACTAACTAAAGCTTGCAGTTTTCTTATCCATAATCATTACATAAACATGATCGTTCCTGATGTCTTCAATATTTAAACCAAAGTCCATTATTTTTGAACGTTGCATTTTTACTAATTCCATGTGGTTTTCATCATGAATGGTAAATATAAAAAAATGTTTATCGTCAACGTAATTTAGTAGTTTGGTCATCATTTGTAAGTCTGTTTCCTGAATTTCGGTTCTACGCTCTTTATAATCTTTGAACGGTATTTTGTAACAATCTTCAAAAATGGTTTTTAGCACTTCGTTTCCTTTAAAAAAGGCATCTACATTTTCAATGTCCCACACCATAAAGTTTTCGTATTGAAAACAGGTTTCGCTAAATTCGTTTGCTAACATAATATTGTTTTATTGAGGAAAAACTTTTATTGCTTCAAGTATTGAAGTGTTAAATTCGTCCAGATTAATAGTTGTATTTATTTTATTTTCAGTTAAATAACTGACGATATTCTCAGTTGGCATGTTGCCCGTTAGTTTGTCGGTTGCCATGGGGCAGCCACCAAAACCTTTTATAGCACCATCAAATCTTCTGCATCCGTTTTGGTAAGCTGCATCAACTTTTTCGTACCAAGTGGTTGGAGTAGTGTGTAAGTGCGCTCCAATTTCTACATGGTTAAATTCAGGAACAATGTTTTTAAACAAATAGCTAATGTTTTCTCTGTTTGAAGCTCCTATGGTATCGGATAACGCAATAATTTTAATGCCTAAATCAGCAAGTTTTTTGGTCCACTCAATAACAATATCACTATTCCAGTCGTCTCCGTAAGGGTTTCCAAAAGCCATCGAAATATAAACCACCATTTCTTTATTGTGTTTTACACAAAGGTTTTGAACGTCTTCAACAGTTTTTAACGATTGTGTTATGCTTGAGTTAGTATTGCGTTGTTGAAAGGTTTCAGAAATAGAAAAAGGAAAGCCTAAATAATTGATTTCTTCGAATTTTACAGCATCTTCAGCACCTCTGGTATTGGCTATAATGGCTAAAAGTTTACTTTTTGTGGTGGATAAATCCAATTGATTCAACACTTCGGCAGTATCTCTAAGTTGAGGAATGGCTTTTGGAGAAACAAAACTTCCAAAATCAATCGTATCGAAACCAACTTTTAACAATTGGTTGATGTATGCTGCCTTTGTTTCGGTAGGTATAAAATCATGCAAACCTTGCATGGCATCACGCGGACACTCAATCAGTTTAACCATTTATTGTTTTGTTTTTCAACCACATAGATACATAGTTTTTTTTTATTATAGTAAATAGTTTACATAGGTTTTATCCCGATTTATCGGGATAACTATGATTGTTTATGTTTTACTTCATTTTCTATGTAACTATGTGGTTAGTTTTGTTGTTTTAAAATTCTTTTATTTATTGCTTTTATCAAACCTGGACCTTCGTATATGAATCCTGTATAAATTTGTACTAAATCTGCACCTGCGTTTAGTTTTTCTATTGCATCTTCTGGTGAATGAATTCCGCCAACACCAATAATAGGAAAAGCTTTGTTCGATTTTTCTGCAAGATAACGGATAACTTCTGTTGAACGGTTTTTTACAGGCAAGCCACTTAGTCCGCCATTAGCAATTTCCTCGATTCGTTTTTGGTCGGTTTTTAATCCTTCGCGAGATGTAGTGGTGTTGGTTGCAATAATGCCGTCAATTTTGGTTTGGGCGACAATTTCAATAATTTCATCCAGTTGACCGTTGTTTAAATCGGGAGCAATTTTTAACAGAATAGGTTTAGGTTTTGTTTTCGTGGAGTTGATTTGTTTCAATTCTCCTAATAAAGAGAGTAGGAAAGGAGTGTCTTGCAGTTTGGTTAAATCTTTTACATTCGGGCAACTTACATTAACCACAAAGTAATCCACGTAATCGTGTAGGGTGTTGAAGTTAAAAATATAATCAGCTAGAGCGTCGTCGTTACTAGTAGCAGTGTTTTTTCCAATGTTTCCACCTATAATGATGTTGGTTTTTCGGTTTTTTAGTCGTTTTATAGCGTCTTCGGCTCCAAGATTGTTAAACCCCATTCGGTTAATTAAGCCTTGGTCTTCAGGTATTCTAAATAAACGTGGTTGTGGATTGCCAATTTGAGCTTTTGGAGTAAGTGTACCAATTTCAATAAAGCCAAAACCAAGGTTGCTTAATTCGTTAAACCAACGAGCATCTTTATCGAAACCTGCAGCTAAACCTACGGGGTTTTTAAAGGTTAATCCAAATAATTTTCGTTCCAGTTTAGGGTTTTGAAAACTGTATAAACCTCTAATTAAGGAGGATAAACCAAGTGTTTTACAGAAAAATGTTAACCAGCCTGTTGCGATGTAGTGAGCCTTTTCGGGTTGAAAAGAAAATAAAACAGGCTTGATGAGAAATTTGTACATTAAAAATGCTTTTCGACAAAGTTACTAAAGCTTTTTAGCTTTTAATAATTTCCTCAAAAGTATTGTAAACATCAAATTACAGCGTTTTAAGAAAATGTTTAATCACCCCATGAATCATTAATTTCATTAAATTGGTATATTTTTGATCTTTCTAAGTCTAATTGTTCATCAAGTAAATTTTGCTTAGTATAATTGTTTCCTTCTGATTTTCTTTTAATTATAAAACTACTAAACATACGATGAATAAAAATATCATCAAAAGAGGTAGTTGTTTCTTCTGTTTTTATAGCATCAAAGTTTACTAATACTGTTCTTACATTAGGAAAATACAACCAAAAAAGTTGCTTGTAACCAGTGATAGCACCTTTCTCATCTCTATTTAATATTACAGGACATATTCCAGTAATTCTGACTTCGATTTTTGAATATAGGGAATTGTATATCCAATCTTCTTTTAGCCAAATTTTTACTACATCTTTATTGTTGAAGTTTGAGGGTAAGAGAGATTTTATATCTTCAATTGAAAGCTCTTTAGTAAAGCTGTCATCTTTTGTACTATAAGCAATTAACTGACCTTTATTAATAAAGTGGAGTAATATATCGAAAAGACAATTGTTTGGTAGCGGATTATTTTTAGAGAAATAAAGATGTTCGTTTTGTTTTTCTTTTAAATCAATTTCTCTCCAAATACGTTTGTGCCATAATATATCTGAAGCTCTTATTTGTGGTTGTTCAGTTATAGTTTTTATTTTGGTTGGAGTAAGAATGTGTTGAGAATTTGCATTAATATGAAGAAGAGAGCAAAAACTAAAGATTATTAAATTTAGATTCTTCATAAGAATGAATTGTAGTCTAAATTAAGAATTTTAATTTAAGATTTCCTCAAAAGTATTGTCGGTATAAAAAATGACAACTTTTTTTACTTGTTTACCGTTAATGTTGGTTGGAGTAGGAGTGGGTGTAATTTTTTCTACTACTTCAATTTTTACTTCTTGTTTCTCAGGTAAAGCAGATTCGTTTGAAGTGCTTCCAGAAATTAACCATTCCGGACTCACTTTTGGAAAGGCAACCAATACCTTTTGGATAAATTCTAAACTTGGTTTATTTCGACCTGAAAAGATGTGCGAAATACTGGAGCGTTGCACTTCAATTTTATCGGCAAATTCTGAAGCGGATAAATTATTTAACTTCATGATGTATTGTAATCTTTCGGTTAATTCCATGGCATTTTTTTTGTCTTTTACAATTGTAAACAAATGAATTTATTACAAATGTAAACAAATAATTGAATAATGTTAATTTACAAATGTAAATAGTTAATATTATATAGAGTATTGATTAACCAATAACATTAGATAATTAAATATAAAATACAGATTAACAATTAATTAAATTCAAAATATAAAATAGCTATTTGTTTTTGGTTACATCTGTAAAAAATTATAGAAGTTTCTAGGATGTTTACGTTAAATATTGTGGTTACAATTGTAAAATTTAGGTAAAGTTTACAAACTTAAACAGCTATACAAAGTGTTCAAATTTTTAGGTCAACCTGAGTAATTTTTAGGTGGTAAATGGAAATTAAAAAATAGCTACAAGGATATTTTTTTCGATAAATAGTAGCTTAATTTTTTGAGTAAAATGGTGTATTAATTTTCAGTAAAATACATTAGACTTTACAGGTGTTTTTGTTAATCCCTGTAAAACATAAAAAATATAATTTATTAAAAGGCTCTAGTATAGAAAACAATGTTACTTTTGCAGCCTTAAAAAAAATATATGGAATCAATCAGAAATATTGCAATTATTGCCCACGTTGACCACGGTAAAACCACTTTGGTAGACAAAATTATTGACCAATGTAAAACCCTAGACGACAGAGTTGAACGTACGGAGTTGTTGTTGGATAACAATGATTTGGAGCGTGAAAGAGGTATTACCATTTTGGCTAAAAACGTGAGTGTGCAATACAATGGTGTTAAGATTAATGTTATTGATACTCCTGGTCACGCCGATTTTGGTGGTGAAGTAGAACGAGTATTAAAAATGGCTGATGGCGTGTTGTTATTGGTTGATGCTTTTGAGGGAGCAATGCCACAAACCCGATTTGTATTGGGTAAAGCCTTGGAATTGGGTTTAAAGCCGATTGTGGTCGTAAACAAAGTGGATAAAGAAAACTGTACGCCAATCTTGGTTCAAGAATCTATATTTGATTTAATGTTTAGCCTTGGTGCTACTGAAGACCAGTTGGATTTCCCAACCATTTTTGGTTCGGCAAAACAAGGTTGGATGAGTACTGATCATGAAAAACCAACAGATAACATTGTTCCTTTATTGGATGCTATTATTGAAACCATTCCAGAAGCACCTTATTTTGAAGGTACTCCTCAAATGCAAATAACCTCTTTAGACTTCTCTAAGTTTGTAGGTAGAATTGCTATTGGACGTATTTTTAGAGGCGATTTAGAAGAAAATAAAGATTACATCTTATGTAAAAAAGGTGGAATCAAGAAAAAAGTTAGAATTAAAGAGTTGTACGTGTTCGAAGGAATGGGTAGAGCAAAAGTAAAAACAGCAAGAAGTGGTGATATTTGTGCGATTGTTGGTATAGATGATTTTGAAATTGGAGATACTGTTGCTGATGTTACAAACCCAGAAGAGTTAAAAAGAATTGATATTGATGAACCAACAATGAGCATGTTGTTTACCATTAACAATTCTCCATTTTTTGGTAAAGAAGGTAAATTTGTTACGTCTCGTCACTTAAGAGATAGATTGTATCAAGAATTAGAGAAAAACTTAGCCTTACGTGTTGAAGATACTGGTTCTGAAGATAAATTTAATGTTTTTGGTCGTGGCGTATTGCATTTATCGGTACTTATCGAAACCATGCGTAGAGAAGGTTATGAGTTACAAGTTGGTAAACCACAAGTAATTTATAAAGAAATTGATGGGGTTAAACACGAGCCTTTTGAAACATTGGTTATTGATGTGCCAGAGGAGTATGCAAGTAAAGCTATTGATATTGTAACTCAGCGTAAGGGTGATATGTTGGTAATGGAGCCTAAAGGCGATTTACAACATTTAGAATTTGATATTCCTTCGAGAGGATTGATTGGAATGAGAAACAACATGCTTACGGCTACTGCTGGTAATGCTGTAATGACTCACCGTTTTAGAGAATATGGTCCATTTAAAGGTCCTATTCCAGAAAGAAACAAAGGTTCGTTAATTTCTATGGAGGCAGGTCCTGCAACAGCTTTTGCTATTAACCGTTTACAAGATAGAGGACGATTTTTTGTTGATCCAGGTGAAAACTTGTACAAAGGACAAGTAATTGGAGAGCACACTCGTGATAACGATTTAGAAGTAAACGTAATTAAAGGAAAACAATTAACCAACATGCGTGCTTCTGGTTCGGATGAAGGAACTAAAATTGCTCCAAAAATCAAATTCTCGCTAGAAGAATCAATGGAATACATTCAAGCTGATGAATACTTGGAAGTAACACCGCTAAGTTTGAGAATGAGAAAGATTAAGTAAGAAAAAAAAAGCCTTCGAAAGAAGGCTTTTTTGTTTGATAGTTTAGTGCTATTACGGAATTAAATATCTTAATCCAACAATAAAGTTAAGTCTCGAAATATTTTCCTTTTCATTACCACTTAAAACATATTTCCTTCCATTTACTGTTATATTATCTAAAACAGCAATATTGTAGTTTAATCCTAAACCAATGGCTAATGAATTAGCTACTTTAATGTCGTAATCAATTGTAAAATCAATCCCAATTTTATCTCCATTAATAGTGTAATTATCAATAAACATTGCTTTATTTTCATAGATGGTCTTTCCAAAACCTAATTCAAAATAAAACCCGCTGATTTTATTTCTTGCTAAAGAACGAGCGGCAACAAACGCTCCAAAATATCTAATAGATATTTCATCTTTCATAGTGCCATTAATAATGTTTCCATAAAAATCAAAAACAGTAATTTGCATTTGATTTTTAGTGTAAAAAGAGGAGAATTTAGCACCAATTCCATAGCTCTTTTTTGGAAAATAAATCCCCCCAAACGAATAATGAGTTCCGGTTTTTAATTGTTCGTAATAAGTTTTTACTTCTTGAGGGGCACTTGGGTCTATGTCGGCGACTAGGTGTCCTGATCCAAATTCTGCATTGATTCTAAACCTATCAAAAATAACTTCTGGAGCTTTAACTTTTTCTGTCTTCACTTTTACATATTCTTCCGAATTATAACTCTCTGTAGTTTGTTCAAGCGAAGTGTCTTTATCATCTATACTGTTGTTTTTATAGTATGAGTTTACATTACTCATTGATATAGAGGAATTTATTGGTATGTTATTTTGAATAACGGTAAAATTTATCTCAGTTGACGTTATTAGATTTATTTTACAATTAATAGTGTCTTTGCCATTAATGATAATATAATCTTGGGCAAAGATAACTGAGGAGGTAAATGAGTATATTAAAAGAATAAAAAAAAATCTCATTGTTTTAAAGTTTTAAATCAAAGATAAAAGAATAAACATTACAAATACTAAATGAGTTGGTTTTTCCTTGAACGGTAGTTTTTTAGGCTGTTTTGTGTAAAGAATAGAATTAATAGTGACTCACATCGGGTCAACATCAATGGTAATCTTGATGGATTTGTTTTTGCTGTTTACCTCGAAATGGTTTTTCAATGCTACAATAATGGCCCTGGTTTTTACTACCGAAAGGCTTTTTTCAATTTTTAGTAAAATGTCTTTTTGATACAAGTTCTTAATTCGGGCAATAACGGGGTATTCGGGGCCTAAAATACGCTCACCAAATTGTTGTTTTAATTTATCGGCAAATTCGGTAGCACCTTCGTTTAACACATCTTTGTTTTTGTGTTTTAAATTAAAATGAATAATGCGATAGAAGGGCGGGTACTTAAAATTTTTACGTTGCAAAATCTCGTAATTGTACATGCCAATGTAGTCGTGCTCTACCACTTGTCTGATAATGGGGTGGAAAGGGTCGTAAGTTTGTATCAACACTTTACCTCTCTTAGCTTTTCGTCCTGCTCGTCCACTTACTTGACTCATTAACTGATAAGATCGCTCAAAAGCTCTAAAATCAGGAAAATTTAGCATGGTATCGGCATTTAAAATACCTACCAAGGCTACATTGTCAAAATCAAGTCCTTTAGTTACCATTTGGGTTCCTACCAAAACATCAACATTGCCATCTTCAAAATCGGCAATAATTTGGTGGTAAGCATTTTTGCTTCGAGTGGTGTCGGCATCCATTCTCGAAATGGTTATTTTAGGAAAATAAATCGCCAATTCTTCTTCAATTTGTTCTGTTCCAAAGCCTTTTAGTGTAAGTCGTGTGCTGCCACAAGCATTACAATTTGGCGGCATTTTTTTGTTGCTTCCACAATAGTGGCATTTTAATAAATGATTAAACTTGTGGTAAGTCAACGAAACATCACAATTATTGCATTCAGGCACGTGTCCACATTCCTCACAAATCATAAAAGGCGCATAGCCACGTCGGTTTTGAAATAAAATTACTTGTTCCTTGTTCTCAAAAGCTTCTTCCATAAATTTAAGTAGCTCAGGAGTAAAGTGCGATTTCATTTTCTTTTTTCGGGTAGCTTCTTTTACATTGGCACATAATATTTCAGGTAATTGAACTCCTCCGTGTCTTTTCGATAATTCTACATAACCGTATTTATCGTCGTGAGCGTTGTAGTAGCTTTCTACCGATGGTGTTGCAGAACCCAATAAGACTTTTGCGTTGTGTATTTTAGCCAATACAATTGCCGAATCTCTGGCGTGATAACGTGGCGATGGGTCGTATTGTTTAAAGGTGTTTTCGTGTTCTTCGTCAATAATAATTAACCCCAAGTTGTTGTATGGTAAAAACAAGGCAGAACGAGCTCCCATAATAATTTGGAAACGTGGTTTTTCAGCTAATGTTCTTTCCGATTTCAATACTTCGTTCCACACTTCAACCCGTTCATTTTCGTTAAACTTGGAGTGATAAACACCAATGCTGTCGCCAAAAACCTTTTTTAAACGCACAATTAATTGAGTGGTTAAGGCAATTTCGGGTAACAAATACAGCACCTGTTTACCTTTAGCTAAGGTTTCCTGTATCAGTTTAATGTAAATTTCGGTTTTACCTGAGCCTGTTACACCATGCAATAGCGTTACATCTTTGGTTTTGTAACTTTCTTTAATTTCTAAATAGGCTTTTTCTTGATGTTCATTAAGCGTTTTTTCCGAAAGCAACTCGTTTTTGTATTTCCCTAAACGACTTTCTTCCATTTCATACACATCAAACACGTTTTTTTCTACCAATTGATTAATAATGGCAGACGAAACATTAGCAGCATTTTGTAAGTCTAATTTCTTTACTTCGTTAGGTGTTTTATTATAGCGGTTGTTTAGTTTTATAAAGGTAATTAAGGCTTCGAGTTGCTTTTTTGCTTTGCCCAACTGATGAAAAATTTGCTCTAAATTTTTCTCGTTATCAGCGTATTCAGTCAGTCTAAGGTATGCAATAATCTTGGGTTTGTATTTGTTTTTAATTTCTTCCTCAACAACAATAACTCGTTTTTCTATTAATGCTTTTACAAATTGGTGTATGTTTTTTACATCCAAAATTTCAGCAATTTCTTGCAACGAAAGTACATTGCGGACTTCCAATGCTTGATAAATAAGAAATTCTTTATCTGTTAAATCAGCTACAGCGTTGCCTTCAAAAGTGGGGTTGAGAACGACTTTGCTTTCGCTTGCCAATTTAAATGCTCCCGGTAAAGCGGCATTAAACACATCTCCAGGATTGGCTAAATAATAATCGGCAATCCAATCCCA
This sequence comes from Flavobacteriales bacterium, assembly GCA_020635795.1. Lineage (NCBI taxonomy): Bacteria > Pseudomonadati > Bacteroidota > Flavobacteriia > Flavobacteriales > Flavobacteriales bacterium. Next base: position 1,269,513 of record JACJZD010000001.1, on the reverse strand, counting down.
TAATTTGAGTTGGTGTTGGTTTACTATGGGTGACTCATCTAATAAGGAATCAATGTATTTTGCTTGATATTCGGTTGGTGGTTTTTGATGAATGTGTTTAACTAATGCGGTGTATAATTTCCCGCCTCTTCCAAACGGAACTATCACACGCTGACCAATTTGAATGTGGTTATTTAACTCAAAAGGTAACCGATAGGTAAATAGATTTGGTACCGAAAGAGGCAATATAACGTCTATGAAAAGGGTTTCTTTGGTCATGTGGTAAAGTTAAATAATAAAAATACAATCAAGGTTTGATGTTGGAACTTAGTACTTATCAAAAAGAAATTTTATATTTTAGCTAAATGAAAAGAATTGTGGCAAACCATATACTTCTTATATTAATAAGCTTTATAGCTATTACAAATGCTAAAGCGCAAGAAATTGATTCCTTAAAACTTGCTTTAAAAAACTGCAAACACGACACGCTTAAAGGACAAATTTACAATGATTTGGGCATGAATTACTACTTGTTTGCACCAGATAGTGCCTATTATTATTGGGGAAAATCGTTAGAGTTAGCTAACAAAAATTTAAAAAATGTAAAGCCAAACGAAAAAACTGCTTTTTTAATCAATAAAGCTGAAGCATTGGGAAGTTTAGGCTATTTAGATGATGGTAATGGTGATGTGGAATTGGCAACAAAAAGATACAAAGAATCGGCTGATATTTTTGTGGAATTGAATGAAATGACTAGTGCTGCAACCATTTATAATAACACAGGAATTATTTACATGAATGATGCAAGGCTTTCAGAGGCTTTTGAATTATTTGATTTGGCTGAAAAGTATTTTACCGAAGGCGAACATTTTGAAGGAAAAGCTATGGCAATTCAGAATAAAGCCCTTATTTATAAAAACAATGGCAACATGAAAAGTGCCATAGAATTGTATCATAAAAGTTTACAAATTCGCGATTCTATAGGCGATTCATTAGGATTAGGTCATGCGTATTATGAGTTAGGTATAATTCATAACATTCAACAAGATTTTAAGAAATCGAAAGAATACTTATTAAAAAGTTTACAAATTAGAAAAAACATAAAAGATTTGGGAGGGGTTGGAGCCTCACTTAATGAGCTAGGTATGTTGTATTTAGAAGCGAACAATGATTCTTGTCTCGATTTTTTTAGAGAAAGTATAAAATACCGGTTGCTTGCTAAAAGTATTAATGGACTGGGTTTTTCTTATTCAAGCATAGGTTCATATTACTTGAAAAAAAATCAACTGGATTCTGCTATAGCTAATTTTAAAATTGGGTTGAATTATAGATTGGAAACCAACGAAAAGAAAGGAATATCTTTATCTTATTATCTACTTGCTAATGTCTTTAACATTAAAGGAGAATATAAAAAAGCTATTGAAAATGCTACAAAATCTTATCTGCTTGGAAAAGAAAATAATTATACTGAAACCATATATAAAGCGGCGAACTTATTAAGTACCCTGCACAAGTCAGCAGGAAATTACCAACAAGCTTTAGTTTATTTTGAAGAGTACAAAGCAGCTTCAGATAGTATGGTAAATAGTGAAACTAAGCGGAAAACCATTGAGTCTCAAATGAACTTTGATTTTGATAAAAAAGAAGCTATTGCCAAAGCTGAACAAGAAAGAAAAGATGCAATTGTAGCAGAAGAAAAACGAGTACAAAAACTAATAACAGTAGTTGTTAGTATAGGGTTACTTCTAGTTTTATTGTTGGCTACATTTATATATAGGGGTTATCGACAAAAGCAAAAAGCCAACATCATTATTACTCATCAAAAGGAAGAGGTAGAACAATCGAAACGTATTATAGAAGAAAAACACAAAGAAATAACAGATTCTATAAATTATGCCGAACGAATTCAACGTAGTTTTTTAGCTACCAACGACATATTAGATAAAAATCTAAAAGATTATTTTGTTTTTTTTAGACCAAAAGAAGCAGTTAGTGGAGATTTCTATTGGGCTAGTGAACTGAAGGATGGTAACTTTGCTTTTTCGGTTGCAGATAGTACAGGTCATGGTGTGCCAGGTGCTATTATGAGTATTTTAAACATTTCCAGCTTAGAAAAATCTATTGAAAATGAATCGGATCCGAATAAAATATTAGATAAAACTAGACGAATAATTATTGAAAGGTTAAAGAATGATGGAAGTAAGGATGGAGGAAAGGATGGAATGGATTGTTGTTTGTTGGTTATCAATAAGGAGCATACTCAAATTTCAATGGCAGCAGCAAACAACCCTGTGTTTATCGTAAGAGAAAATGACCTCATTGAATTTAAAGCCGATAAAATGCCTGTAGGTAAACATGAAAAAGATACAGAGTTGTTCACTTTACATACTTCATTGCTACAAAAAGGCGATGTTATTTACATTTTAACCGATGGTTTTTCTGATCAATTTGGAGGAGAAAAAGGAAAGAAATACATGATTAAAAACCTTAAAAGCTTGTTTTTACAAATAGCTCATTTACCAATGCTAGAGCAAAATGAAATGATTGCTGCAGAATTTGACAGGTGGAAAGGAGAAAATGAACAAATTGATGACGTATGTATTATGGGGGTTAGGGTTTAATAATTAATGTCATTTTCCTTGTTCTGCACAATATTTATTGTTTAAATACGTACTTTAGCCATCACTAACCAAATTGTATTAATGAGACTAATTTTAGTAATGATTTTCCTTCTTGTTGGGTTTATTTCCAATGCTCAAATAGGAGGTAACAGTACTTATCAGTTTTTAAACGTTCCTGTTTCGTCGCGTGTTGGGGCAATGGGTGGTAGTGCAATTTCTATTCGTGATGATGATCCTAATTTAACATTAAACAACCCCTCGTTGTTAACTAAACCAATGAGTACATCCGTAACGTTAACGTATTTAAATTACTTTGCTGATATTAACTATGGTTATGTATCATACATACACGATTTTAAAAAGTGGGGAACATTTTCTGGGGGTTTAAATTATATCGATTATGGTACTTTTTTAGAAACCGATGAAGGCGGTAATGAATTTGGAAATTTTACGGCAGCTGAATATGCATTTGTACTGGGTTGGGGTAAAAGTATCGATTCGTTGTTTAGTGTAGGAGCAAACATAAAACCTATTTACAGTAACTTGTACGAATACAACTCATTTGGTTTAGCTGCTGATGTTGCAGTAACGTACTACAATCCGAAATCGAACATTGGAGTTTCTGCTATTGTAAAAAATATTGGAGCTCAATTAACTACTTATGTTGAGGGAGCTGAACGAGAACCCATTCCTTTTGAAATACAGATGGGTGTTTCTAAACGTTTAAAACATGTTCCAATTCGATTATCAGTGGATTTGGTACATCTCGAAAACTGGAACTTGGCGTTTAACGATTCCACGTATATCACCAATACCAATAAAAAATTGACTCAAGAAGATAAAGACGAGCGAAACAAAGTTTCGTTTGTTGATGAAGCATTAAGACATGTGATTGTTGGAACAGAAATTATTCCTTCACGTAGTTTTAGTGTTCGTTTTGGTTTAAACATTAAACGTAGAGCAGAACTAGGTTTAGACGATAGAGCAGGTTTGGCAGGTTTTAGTTGGGGCTTGGGTTTTAGGGTTAAGCAATTTTACTTTAGTTATGGTAGTGCTCGTTATCACTTGGCGGGTTCGTCCAATCATTTTACGGTTACTACCAATATCGCTGATTTCTACAAAAAAGAAAGTTTACCCGTACAGCCTCGTGAAAAAAAGGTTAAACCAGTTAAAGAAAAGAAAGTAAAGACCAAAAAAGCCGATAAAGAATGAAGAAAATTGTAATTGCCATTGATGGATATTCTTCGTGCGGCAAAAGTACCTTGGCAAAACAATTGGCAAAACAATTGGGTTATGTATATGTAGATACAGGTGCAATGTATAGAGCAGTAGCTTATTATGCTAGTCAAGAAGGTTTTTTTGATAAAAATGTGTTGAGTGTATCTAAGTTACTTGCAGCCTTACCCAAAATAAACATTACCTTTTCTTTCAATACAGCACTAAACACCTCTGAAACGTGTTTAAATGGAAAAAATATTGAACAATTTATTAGAACCATTGATATTTCTAATAAAGTAAGTAGAGTTGCTCAAATAAAAGAGGTGAGGGATAAAATGGTTGATTTACAACGTGAAATGGGAAAAAGCAAAGGCTTGGTGATGGATGGCAGAGATATTGGCTCAGTAGTTTTTCCTGATGCAGAACTAAAATTGTTTATGACTGCCAGTCCTGAAATTAGAGCAAAACGTAGGTTTGACGAATTAATAGCAAAAGGAGATAAGGTTACTTTTGAAGAAGTGCTTACCAACATTACCTTGCGTGATAACGATGATACCACTCGTTCTGAGAACCCATTAATAAAAGCTGATAATGCCGTGGTTATTGATAATTCTGAAATGACTCAAGTAGATCAATACCAATTAGCTTTAAACTTGGCTCAAAACATCATAAACGGTTAATTTTAATAACTGTTAAACCACATAGTTACATAGGATTTAGACTAAAAAGAAGATGATAGTTTAACATAACTTTCACGCTAAGCGTGAAAACAACTATGAGGTGCTTTATATAAATAGTATCCTTCTAATTTAATGTCGTTGCTTGATGATTTATTTTCCTTTTATTATACTTTTTTAATCGAAAAATTAAAAGCTATGTGTCTATGTGGTTTATTTTTTTACCAATATAAATTGAAGATAATTATTATCCCTTATCGTGTAGAAAATCGTAAATAATAGAAATAATCAGTAAATTCGCGTTTCTATAGTTACATTAAATAGAGAAGATGATAGAAGTTTTGAGTAAGATAAGTGTTGAAAAAACAACTCAATCAAAATTACCAGGGGTAGATTTCGATAATATAATTTTCGGGAAACAGTTTTCCGACCACATGTTTGTTGCCGATTACAAAAATGGAGAGTGGCAGGATTTAAAAATTGTACCTTATGCACCAATAACATTAAGCCCAGCTTGTGCTGCATTACATTATGGACAAGCCATATTTGAAGGAATGAAGGCTTACAAAAATGAAAATGACGAAATATTTTTATTTAGAGCGTACGATAATGCTAAACGTATCAATGTTTCCGCTAAAAGAATGTGTATGCCCGAAATTCCTGAAGAAATTTTTATGGAAGGGCTTAAACAATTGGTTAAATTAGATGCTGATTGGATTCCTTCAGGCGAAGGAAGTTCGTTATACATTCGCCCATATATGTTTGCTAGTGAGCAGCTTTTAGGTGTTCGTCCGGCTGATGAATACAAGTTTATTATTTTTACAGCTCCTGTTAATTCGTATTATGCCGAACCAGTAAATGTTAAAGTAGAAACCGAATTTTCTAGAGCTACCGAGGGTGGCGCTGGTTACGCAAAAGTGGCTGGGAATTATGGCGCAGCTTTATATCCTGCAAAAGTTGGTCAGAACAATGGTTACCAACAATTAATTTGGACAGATTCAATTTCTCATGAATACATTGAAGAATCAGGAACCATGAATGTGATGTTTCAAATAGGAAATAATTTGATAACTCCAAACCTTGATTTTAAGACAACTTTGGCTGGAATTACTAGAGATAGTGTATTAACCTTAGCTAAAGAAATGGGAATAAATGTACAAGAACGAAGAGTTTCTGTAGCTGAAATTATTGACGCTGCTCGAAAAGGCGAGTTAAAAGATGTTTTTGGAACAGGTACTGCTGCTACTATTGCTCAAATAGCTACCATTACATTGGGTGATGAGCGATTTGTTTTGCCAAATGTTGAAGAAAGAGTTTTATCAAACAACATTTCTAAAAAGCTTTTAGATATTAAAAAAGGTAGAGAAAAAGACACTCACGGTTGGGTGTTGAAATTATAAAAAAGAAAAAGGCTGTAAATAAAATTACAGCCTTTTTCATTAACAACTTACTTACTTTACCTGAAAACTTTTCTTGTAATGGATTCTGTACCATTGTTTATCGTTATAATATATAATCCAGCAGGATTGTTTGCCAAATTTAACTGATAGTTTGAGCTATTTATCTTGTCATTCAATACAGATTTACCAGTAATATCATAAACCGTAATAGTTTTTACTTGATTATTGTTAAAAATCAATCCGTAATTACCATTTCCTTTTGTTGCCAATGTAAAATCATTATTTTCTAGAATTGGATTAATAGCTGTGCTAAATGTTTTGGCAACGTTAAAAGTTAAGGCGGCTGTTGGAGTGTTTGGCAGCAATACACAGTCAAAAGTTAATGTGCCTCCAGAATAGTTATAAGTTACTTCAGCATCAACATCAGTAAAACTTAAGCTAAAATCATTATCGAAAGTAAAAATTTCTTCAATGGTTATGGTGTATAATCCAGATGCAGCAACTTTTGTGTGTACTTCTATGGTTGTATCTGTATCATATAACGGAAGCGAGTTAATAGATAATTTATCGTTAGATGGTATGGTGGTATATATTGAATTTGCCATAGGGTTGGGGCTTAATAACTTCCAAGCATCATATTGTCCGTCAAAATCGGGGGTGGCATCGTCAATAAATCTAATTATAGTTTCATCGTTATAGCCATAACCACTTATTGTAATTCGTAATGCATTGGTGTATTGAGCAAAAATAGTACTAGTTGAAATTATCATTAAAACTAGAAGAGTAAGTATCAATTTTTTCATGGTAAGGAATTTTAATTAATGATAGAATAAATTTCCTCCAGAAATTGATATAAAAAAACGGTGTTTGCTGGTAATTTTAAAAAATAATTACCCAATTTTTAATAGGCGTAGAGCCTTATTTTTATTGAGTATAACTACTTAAACTACGTAAAGCCTCTCCAACTGGAGAGGCTTTTTTATCAAATAGTGTTAATCAACTTTCAGTTTGAGTATCAAATTGACTCAACAGTTCTCTAATATCAGCAAAAGAGGTAGGGATGTAGTCTAAACGATAGTTGTTTGAACCATCTAAATCACGATAAAAAACCATGGGTTTTCCATCTTTTACTTTGTAGGCAAAAATGGCAGCAGGCTCCGTTGTAGGCATGCCTCCTCTTGTGTATTGTAAGCCTAAAGAATCCACATCCATAGGTACAATACTTTTTATTCGTTTAAAAACAACCAATACCCTTTCGTCATCAATACTGTTGCATTTTAACGTTAAGAGTTCTTGCTGTGAAGGGTTTTTATAAAATTTATCGACATTAATCCATTGTAAATCAACCGAAGCAAAAATGTAATTGTTCATGAGATTAACACTAGTTATGCCCAATTTCTCCATATCTTCAGCTTCTTCGGTTATGCGTTGTTTTCGTAGCAATTTCCATTGTTTTACATCTGCTTCATACTTTGCCAAATTGCGGTTGTATATTTCGTTGTACTTCTTTAAAGCTGTTTGATATTTAGCTGTTTTCTTAAAATCTTCTCTATCTTTTTTTATTTTTTCTTCCCATTTGGTTAAATCATCTTGGAATTTTATCATGTAGGCGGTATATGCATTCATGTAAGTATTGTATTTACTTAGTTTCGACTCGTATTTATCCATTCGGTTGTTGTAGTTGTTTACAGCCGATTCGTACCAACTTTTTTGTCGAGCTATTATTTTTTCTTTGTTTAAAAACTGGTACCAATGTATTTTTCTAAAATAATTTTCTGCTTTTGGTGCACTTGGTTCTCTTATTGCTCTCGGCATTTTTGGTGCTTGAGGTTTGGTTTTGTAATCAATAATAAATTCTGGTAGTTTAATGTTTTTGTAATTCATTTGTGGAAAAGAATTGTTGTAAGCATTAAAGCTGGTTTTACTTATGGGTTGATTAAGCGGAGTCCAATCGTCGCCTTGGTTCGATACAAAAAGCTCCATACCTTCTTTTCGGTTGGCAGTTGGTATTACTACTCGTAAAGGTGTTTTTTGATTAATACTTACATCTTTGCCACTAAGGGTTTTTGCACTAAGTTTAATCATGCCACCACTTTCAAGTATGTCCGTTTTACTTGTGGTAAGCAAGCCTGACGAAACAAAGCTTTTTACATCTAATGCCTCAACAAGTTCAAGGTTAACTTGTTCTGTAACAGGTGTACCGTCGGCATAAGTAAAGGCTTCGGGTTTTATTAAAATTTTAACGCCTTTTTTTCCTTCAATAATGTTTTCCTTTTTAGGCTCTATTATAAAGGTGTTGGTTTTGTTGTTTACCAACGCACTTTCCAATTCTTTGATGTTATCAAAATAGTAGGTGGTAAGGTTTATTTCAACTCTACGGTTGGCTTCTCTGTCGCTATCGGTTTTGTTGGGTTTAATGGGAGCTAACTCGCCCAAATAATCGACCTTAACAATGTTTTTGTTGATGCCGTTTTTAATTAAAAATTGTTTTACTTCTTCGGCTCGGTTGTACGACAATTTTTTGTTGTACTTCAAGTCGCCTCGGTTGTCGGTGTGCCCTGCAATGGTAATTTCAAAATCTAACTGTTTGGGTAGGGCTTCAATTAAACGTTTGAGCGTGTTTACCGATTCGGTGGTAAGTTGGTGTTTGTCTGTTTCAAATAAAACAGTGGTGGTGGTAGTGGTTTTTTTGGCTTGTAAACTATAGCTTAAGCTAAAGGAAATTACAAGCAGGATTGCTAGTTTTCTCATGGCTATTGGGTTTAGGGGGTTATTGAAGTAACTTCTAAACCAATTAAATTATTGTGTTAGCCATAGTTTGCAATTAATTTTTGTTAGTGCTGCAATAGATAACAATTAAAATAGTTACTTTTAGTATGATGAAAAACCTCCTAACCATATTAATTGTTTTGTTGTTTGCTCAAAGTGGGTTTGGTCAAAATGACTCAACTAAAGCTAAATTATTAGTTCTATATCACAATAATGGAAAAACTAAAGCTAATGGGCATGTTCTAAATGGTGAAAAAAATGGGCAATGGAATTACTGGGACGATAATGAAAAGTTAATCAAAAGTGAGAGTTATACATTTGGCAAATTAGATGGTGAGTATAAAGAATATTACTCAAATGGAAATACAAAAATTAAAGGGAATTATATTCTTGATTCAGAAGCTATATCCATAAAAAATGGTTACTGGTTCTACTATAATGAACAAGGGGATCTTATTAAACAATTCTTTTATATGGATGGAATAGAATATGAAAATAAACTAAACTAAACTGAAGAATCTTCTTAACTAAAAAAGATTCATCCCGTTATTTTATTGAACGCTAAAGCATTCATAAAATTTCGTTCAGCATGACAGGAAACAAAAAAGCCCCAACTTTCGTTTGGGGCTTTTATTTTGTAGCGAGAGAGAGATTTGAACTCTCGACCTCCGGGTTATGAATCCGGCGCTCTAACCAACTGAGCTACCTCGCCGTAATTGGGGTGCAAATATAGTAGTTTTGTTATTTTATCAACATATAAAGCGATTTTTTTTTTATATAATTTTTAAAAACAATTTTTTTACTATCTTGCAAGCCATAGTTTATACTAAATTGAAGCATTATGTCAGAGAAAGTAAAATATCAAATGGAGTTTGTGGTTAAGTCATCACCATCACTATTGTTTAATTATATTTCTACGCCAAGTGGTTTAAGTCAGTGGTTTGCCGACAATGTAAATTCAAGAGGGGAGTTGTTCACTTTTATTTGGGATGGTTCGGAAGAACAAGCTAAATTAGTAAGTAAAAAAACAAACCAATCGGTTAAGTTTAAATGGTTGGAGCAAGACGATGAATATTATTTTGAATTAAGAATACAAATTGACGATTTAACACAAGATGTAGCTTTAATAGTTACCGATTTTGCTTATGAAGATGAATTGGATGAGGCTAAATTGCTTTGGGAAACACAAGTAGGCGATTTGCACGCCATTATTGGTTAAATCTGACCAGCTTCTATCATCAACACAATACGTTCAATCATTTCGTCTTCTTCGTTTTCTTTAGGGTTGTAACGCTCTTTTAAATCGCCACTATAAAGTTTGGCAATGCCTTGATAAATAAAAGCTTTAAATCCGCCACGCATTTCTTTTATAATGTCGTACGTCGATTCTCCCGTTTCTCTATCAATTAATTTTACCAATACTCGACCTTGAGTAACGGTCATTTTTTTAATTACATCAGCAAATTCTTCTTTTAACTCTTTTTCTTTTTGTTTTAACAACAAACGTCTTTTTCGGTTGGAGCCTACATTCATTAATTCTTCGTTGTAATCGCTAAATTTTTGAGAAGCCAATTTTGCATAAGGGTAAACTTTGGTAACATGGTATCTCAGTCGTCTAAATTGCTTGTCTTTTTCAGCATCGCCATACAGTTTTTCGCCCACAATACGGACTACTGGTAAATTAAAGATGTACGAGGTGTCGCCATCAATTACCAACATTTGCATTACTTTACCGTTTGCCAATTTATTTTCAAAAATTTTAAACGAAGAGGTGTCTGTACTCAACGAATCCGTTATGTTTTGAGCATATCCGAAAAAGCTCATCAACAAATAAGCAAGGGTTAATATGTGGGTTGTTGGTTTCAATGCGTAAATTTTGGAAATAAAATTAGACCTTTACAATCAATTATTACACAAATGAGTTTAAACAATCAGGAAATAATTGATTTATTGGAAGATAAGTACGATAAATTCAATCGGGTATCTTTTATCGAGTCTGACCCAATTTCTGTACCACACTTGTTTGTTAAAAAGGAAGACATTGAAATTGCTGGGTTTTTAGCAGCTACCATTGCTTGGGGGCAACGTGTTACCATTATTAAAAATGCCAACAAGCTGGTTCAACTGATGGATTTAGCCCCTTATGATTTTGTAATGAACCACACGGCTAACGATTTAAAACGCTTTGAGTTATTTAAACACCGTACCTTTAATGCAGTTGATGTTGCTTTTTTTATTACATCGTTAAAAAACATCTATACCACAAAAGGAGGGTTGGAACAGGTTTTTGCAAACCATTCAACCGATATGCAAAAAAGCATACATCATTTTAGAGCGATGTTTTTTGAAATTGACCACCTCGAAAGAACCAAAAAACATGTTTCCGACCCCTTTAACAATTCAGCTGCCAAAAGAATTAACATGTTTTTGCGTTGGATGGTGCGTAACGACAACAGGGGAGTAGATTTTGGTTTATGGAAAAGCATAAATCCGAAACATTTGATGTGTCCGTTAGATGTACACTCTGGCAATGTAGCGCGTAAATTGGGTTTGTTAAATCGTACTCAAAACGATTGGAAAGCCACAGCAGAGCTTACCAATACGCTTAGAAAATTCGACGCCAACGATCCTGTTAAATATGATTTTAGTTTGTTTGGTTTAGGTGTTTTCGAGAAGTTTTAACAGTTACCATATTGAAAGTAAATTTTACCACATAGGTACATAGTTTTTTTACTGATGTTATAATAGATAATCTAGGTTTCATAGTGTTTTCTCCCGATTTATCGGGAGAACTATGTTGTGCTTTGTTATGCTTTTAACCTATAATTAAGTAGTCTATGTGCCTATGTGGTTATATTTTAAACAACTAGAGAGAAGGTGATGTATCTTCTAAATTCGTTAACAATTTTTAACAAAGTAAACCTAACAAATAATAGGTAGGAACAAAAGCTGTGTTTAACTTTGAGCAGCTAAAAAAAACAGACAAAAATGGAAGAAACAAATTTTACTAACCCAGTATCAACGCCAAATCCAACTTCAAATGTTGATATCAGAGCGTTAAACGAAAAAATACAACAAGAAAGTTCATTTGTAGAATTACTTACCATGGAAATGGATAAAGTAATTATTGGTCAGAAACACATGACCGAACGACTTTTAATTGGTTTGTTATCAAACGGACACATTTTGTTAGAAGGTGTGCCTGGTTTAGCAAAAACTTTAGCCATCAATACGTTGGCTAAAATTGTGGATGTAAAATTTAGCCGTGTTCAGTTTACACCCGATTTATTGCCTGCCGATGTTATTGGTACCATGATTTACAACCAAAAGCAAGAAGCTTTCTCGGTAAAAAAAGGACCAATTTTCGCCAACTTTGTATTAGCTGATGAGATTAACCGTGCTCCCGCAAAGGTACAAAGTGCTTTACTTGAGGCGATGCAAGAGCGTCAAATTACCATTGGCGAAGAAACCTTTAAACTACCTGAACCATTTTTAGTTTTAGCAACACAAAACCCTGTAGAGCAAGAAGGAACTTATCCTTTACCAGAAGCTCAAGTGGATAGGTTTATGTTAAAAGTGGTGTTAACGTATCCTAAAAAAGAAGATGAAAAAGTAATCATCAGACATAATATTTCTCAAGCAGGTTTTCCAACGCCCAATACTGTGCTTAAGCCTGCCGATATTTTAAGAGCAAGAGAAGTGGTAAGAGAAGTTTACATGGATGAGAAAATTGAGCAATACATTGTTGATATTGTTGATGCTACCCGTAATCCAGAAAACTATAACCTTGCCGAGTACAAAAACCTAATCAGTTTTGGTGGTTCTCCAAGAGCAAGTATAAACTTGGCATTGGCGGCGAAAGCTTATGCGTTTATTAAACGAAGAGGTTATGTAATTCCAGAAGATGTTCGTGCTATCTGTCATGATGTAATGCGTCATAGAATTGGTTTAAGTTACGAAGCTGAAGCCGAAAACATTACTTCAGAGGAAATTATCAATGGGATATTAAATAATGTGGAAATACCTTAAAGTAGGAAGATAGAAGTGGGAAGTGGGAAGACAGAAGTAGAATAAGTTTATCAAATGGAGAAAGGATTTAAATTCGAAAAATTGATTATTTGGCAAAAAGCTATGGATTTTGGTGAAGGAATAGATTCCTTATCTAAAAAATTCCCGGCTTCCGAATTATACAATTTATCTTCACAAATTAGAAGAGCTGCCGATTCTGTTGCTTTAAATATTTCTGAAGGTTCAATTGGACAATCAACTCTAGAGTTTAAAAAGTTTATGGGTTACGCTATTCGCTTCTTAGCTGAAGTTGTAACCTGTTTGCATAAAGCTTCAAGACGACAATATATTTCTGAATTAGAATTCAATCAATTTTATGAAGATGCTTTTAGCCTAATGAACATGATGACGGCGTTTAAAAAGAAAATTCAATGAAAACTAACAAGTCTTCTATATCCAAAGGTTTTACTCAAGCGGAAACTTCTGACTTCGGTCATCGGTCTTCTAGCTCAAGCTCAACTTCTGAGCTTCTAAAAAAAGTACGAAAGATTGAGATTAAAACCAGGGGGTTGAGCAATCAAATTTTCTCTGGCGAATACCATTCAGCTTTTAAGGGTAGAGGTATGGCGTTTAGTGAAGTTAGAGAGTATCAACACGGCGATGAAATTAGAACCATTGATTGGAATGTAACCGCTCGTTTTGGACATCCATATATTAAAGTGTTTGAAGAAGAACGTGAAATGACCGTAATGTTGTTGGTGGATGTGAGTGGTTCTAAAGAGTTTGGTACACAAGAAAAAAGTAAACAAGAGTTGGCTACCGAGATTTGTGCAGTTCTAGCATTTTCTGCTATTCAAAACAACGATAAGGTGGGGGTTATTTTCTTTTCAGATATTATCGAAAAGTTTATACCACCAAAAAAAGGGAAGAGCCATATTTTAATGATTATTAGAGATTTGTTGGATTTTCAACCTCAAAGTAAAGGAACAGATATTGGTTTAGCGTTGAAATATTTTACCAACGTGATTAAGAAGCGTAGCACATCGTTTTTAATTTCCGATTTTGTTGATGAAAAAAATTACGAAGACGCCTTAAAAATTGCTAACAAAAAACACGATTTAATCGCTCTACACATTTACGATAAAGCTGAAGAGGATTTGCCTAGTTTAGGACTAATACCATTGATAGATGCAGAAACCAATCAGTTAAAATGGGTGAACTCATCCAACAAAGATGTTCAAATCCATTACAAAGCAGCAGCATTAAAACGAAAAGATAAATTGAAAAATACGTTTAGACGTTCTGGGGTTGATAATGCAGAAATAGCAACAGAAGCAAATTATATTAAACCATTGATGAACTTGTTTAAACGGAGAGGAGCAAAATAAATGAACATTGGAACGCAGATAACGCTGATTACTATGATAAAAAAAGATAATAATCATGTATGATAATTATTTACATAGCGAATTAACAAAAGAATTAATAAAAATATACTATAAAGTATATAATACACTTGGGTATGGGTTTTTAGAAAAAGTTTATGAAAATGCGATGATTATTGAATTAAAGAAAGAAGGATTTGAAGTTGTATCTCAAAAACAGATTAAAGTTTTTTATGATGAAGTAGAAGTAGGTGTGTATTATGCAGATTTAGTAATTAACAATAAAGTAATTGTTGAGTTGAAAGCTACAGAATCACTTTGTGAGGAACATGAATTTCAGCTTATTAATTATCTAAAAGCGAGTGAAATAGAAGTGGGGTTGTTGCTTAATTTTGGCAAAGAACCTGAATTTAAAAGGAAAGTATTTTCAAATATTAAAAACTATAAAGAATCATAAAATAAATTATCATTAATAATCATATAAATCAGTGTCATCAGCGTTCAATTTGAAAATGAAACGATTACTCTACATATTGCTTCTACTAGCCTTTAGCTTTCAAGCAAATGCTCAACAATACAAGGTGGAAGCGAAAGCAGATACTTCATCAATTTTAATTGGTGAGCAAGTAAAAGTGAACATTAAAATTGATTACCGTAGAGATTTGGGCAGCATAACCATTGCTTTTCCAACTGTTTACGATACCATTAACGAGTTTGTAGAGGTTGTAAGCAAATCAAAAATTGATACTGTTGTTCCTGATAAAGATGACCCTTATCAAGTGTATCAACAGCAAACCATCATTTTAACTTCTTTTGATTCGGGTTATTATGTAATACCACCGTTTCAGTTTGTGGTAAACAATGATACGGTTGAGACCGAAGCTTTTTTATTGGAAGTCAATACGCTTGAAGTAGATACTGCACAAGGAATATTTGATATTAAACAACCCATTTCAGAGCCATTTTCGTTTATCGATTGGCTGAAAGAAAATTGGTGGTGGATGGCTGCCATATTGGTGTTAGCTATTGCTATTGTGGTATTGATTCGTTACTTGAAAAACAGAAAACCAAAAGAAGTTGTTGAAGAAGTTGTTCCTGTTATTCCTTATCACATTATTACTTTGGAGAAACTAGAAAAACTTGGACAAGAAAAATTGTGGCAGAGCGGAAAGGTGAAATTGTACCACTCACACATTTCAGAAATATTAAGAGAGTACATTGAGCATCGTTATCAGGTTAATGCGTTAGAAGAAACTACGGCAGAGATTATGCACGGCTTACGTTTACAACAAATTACGCCTGAGATGACCAATAAATTAACACAAACCTTAACCTTGGCTGATTTAGTGAAATTTGCCAAAGAGCAACCATTACCTCAAGAAAACGAACAAAGTTTAACCAATGCTATTGCGTTTGTACAAAGCACCAAAATAGAGGAACAAGTAATTAACTAATGTTAGCGTATTGGAACGACATATCATTTCAAAACCCTGAATATTTCTGGCTATTGTTGGTATTACCACTAATGTTGGCGTATTACATTTTTAGAAATAAAAAATTACAAGGAACATTTAAAATTTCGTCTGTTTCTAGTTTTGGTAAAACCAAGTTTCCGTATTTCAGACACACCATCATTTTGTTAAGAATGTTAGGATTAGCAGCGTTGGTTTTTGCTATAGCTCGTCCGCAAACCTCCTCGAGTTGGCAAGATGTTACTACCGTAGGTATTGATATTGTTATTGCCATGGATATTTCGGGGAGTATGTTGGCAGAAGATTTTAAGCCAAACCGTTTAGAAGCATCAAAAGATGTAGCGATGAAATTTATTTCGGAACGACCATATGACAGAATAGGTTTGGTGATTTATGCTGGCGAAAGTTTTACGCAATGTCCTCTAACTACCGACCACGATGTGTTGCTGAATTTGTTTAAGGATGTGAAAAACGGCATGATAGAAGATGGAACAGCAGTAGGTATGGGATTGGCAACGGCTGTTAATCGTTTAAAAGACAGCGAAGCAAAAAGTAAGGTAGTGATTTTGTTAACCGATGGGGTAAACAATGCAGGTTCTATACCACCTGTTACGGCTGCCGAAATTGCTCGTGAATTTGGAATCAGAGTGTACACCATTGGGGTAGGAACAAACGGAACAGCACCTACACCTTACCAAGATCAATTTGGTAGAACTGTGTA
Organism: Flavobacteriales bacterium; assembly: GCA_020635795.1. Lineage (NCBI taxonomy): Bacteria > Pseudomonadati > Bacteroidota > Flavobacteriia > Flavobacteriales > Flavobacteriales bacterium. The sequence continues at coordinate 1,253,263 of JACJZD010000001.1, read as the reverse complement.
CCAAGACGTACCTGTTCGTATTGATGAAAAGACTTTAAATGAAATATCTAAAATGGCTGATGGACAATATTTTAGAGCATTAAATAAAAGTAAGTTGGAAAGCATTTATCAAGAAATTGATAAGTTGGAAAAATCAAAAATTAACGTAACCGATTACAGAAAAAAATCAGAACATTTTTGGCCTTTTGCTTTATTGGCAGCCGTTGTTTTGTTGTTAGAATTTTTATTAAAAAATACCGTATTTAAAAGTGTTGTTTAGATTCGAACATACCATTTACTTGTGGGCGATGTTAGCTGTAATACCGCTAATGCTACTCGTGTTTATTTTTATACAGCGATGGAAAAATAAACGCTTGAAACAATTTGCCAATAAAACGGTCATTAAGCGCCTGATGCCAAATGTATCGTTCAAATTGCCTGTTGTTAAGTTTGTGTTGTTGTCGTTGGCGTTTTTGTTTTTATTGTTGGGTTTAGCCAATTTACAATATGGTACAACTATGGAAGAAGCTAAGAAAGAAGGGGTGGATTTGATGATTGCTTTAGACGTAAGTAACAGTATGTTGGCGGAAGATTTATCACCAAACCGTTTGGAACGTGCTAAAAGAGCCATTTACCAATTGATTGAGAAATTACAAAATGACCGTTTGGGAATTATTGTTTTTGCAGGCGAATCGTTTGTACAATTGCCCATAACTACTGATTATTCATCAGCCAAGTTGTTTTTAGAAACCATTGGTACTGATATTGTGCCTACACAAGGTACAGCAATTGGTTCGGCTATTGATTTGGCTATGGAATCGTTTGATTTTGAAACAACTACCAGTAAGGCCATTATTGTGATTACCGATGGTGAAAACCACGAAGACGATGCTGTTCAAGCAGCTCAAAACGCAGTAGAAATGGATGTTTCGGTACATACCATTGGTATGGGATCGGAGCAAGGGGCACCTTTACCAATTTACAAAGGTGGTAAACAAGTGGGTTTTAGAACCGACAACAGTGGTAACTCGGTGGTGTCTAAATTGGATGAAACCATGTTGAAGCAAATTGCTACAGCTGGTAATGGTACTTACGTTAGAGCTACCAATGCCAATGCTGGTTTGGGTATTATCATGAATGAAATTGGTAAAATGGAGAAAAAAGAATTTGATAGCAAGGTGTTTAAAAATTACGAAAGTCGTTTTCAGATTTTCTTAATCATAGCCTTGGTATTATTACTCGTAGAGTTCTTTATTTCTACCCGTAGAAGTGGAAAATTAGATGGTGTTAATTTGTTTGAAGTAAAAAAATGATCAAGTATTGTTTAACCATAGTATTGTTGTTGTCTTATTTTCTAGGAGTTAGTCAAGAAGATAGGAATTACATCCGTAAAGGAAATAACCTGTACGAAAAAGAAGATTTTGTTGGAGCAGAGGAAAACTATTTAAAAGCCTTAGAAAAAAATAACCAATCGGCGAAAGCTGAATTTAACTTGGGCGATGCCTATTACAAACAAAAAAAGTTTGCCGAAGCTGCTCAACAATTCCAAAAAATAGCCGAAAAATCTACCGATAAGGAAATGAAAGCCAGTGCTTACCATAATTTAGGAAACTCCTTGTTGCAAGCCGAAAAATACCAAGAAAGCGTTAATGCTTACAAGCAATCGTTAAAATTGAATCCAAACGATAACGAAACCCGTTACAATTTAGCGTATGCTAAAAAAATGCTTCAGCAACAACAGGAGCAAGAAAATAAAGATAAAGACAAAGACAAACAGGACGATAAAAAGGATCAGGATAAGAAAGACGAACAAAATAAGGATAAAGACAAAAACGACGAAAAGAAAGACCAGGACAATAAAGATAAGTCGGACGAGAAAAAAGATGGCGAAAAAGACAAAGAGCAGCAGCCACAACCTAACCAGCTGTCGAAACAACAAGCACAACAAATGTTAGATGCGCTGAACAACCAAGAGAAAAAAGTTCAAGCAAAACTGAAAAAGAAAAAAGAAAACGGACAAAAACTTAATATTGAAAAAGATTGGTAAAGTTTTAAGTGGGAAGACAGAAGTTGGAAGTTGGAAGATGATTTAATTTACTTGTCATTCTGAATAAAATTTATTCATAAATCTATTAGGTTTATGAAAATAAATGAAGTGAAGAATCTTCTTAGTTTGATTTGACAATTGATTTATAGAAAAATGAATAAAAACGTATGCACAAACTGTTAACATATCTATTCCTTTATATTGCACTTGCAATGGGTAGCAAGGCTTTTGCACAAGATGTAAAGTTTACAGCAGCAACCAGTCATACCGAAGTTGCAACGGGCGACCGTTTTCAAATTCAGTTTACTGCTAATGCCAAAATAACCAACTTTAAAGCTCCCGATTTATCCGATTTTAGAGTGTTGTCTGGTCCTAACCAGAGTACGAGCATGTCGTTTGTAAACGGAGCCATGAGTACGAGTATTTCGTTTAGTTATGTGTTAATGGCAGTTAAAGAAGGGATGTTTACCATTAAACCTGCTGTTGCAGCAGTTGATGGACAAGCATACAGCACCAACAGTTTAAACATATCGGTATCGAAAGGGGTAAACGTACAACAACAGCAAACTCAACAAAACCAACCCGAAGAAAGCATTAACATTTCGAAAGCTGATGCTACCAAAGATTTGTTTATTAAATCAAGTGCATCAAAAACGACGGTTTACCAAGGCGAACACATTATTGCAACCTATAAACTTTACACCAAAGTAAACATTGCTGGTAACGAGTTGGTAAAAAATGCCGATTTAAACGGTTTTTGGAGTCAAGAAATTGATTTAGGACAAGCACAATGGAGCCAAGAAGTGTTTGGTGGTTTCCGTTGGAACGTGGCTACCATTCGTAAAATAGTATTGTTTCCGCAACGTTCGGGTACTTTAACGATTGACCCCTTGGAAATGAAGTTTATCGTTCAACGACGAGCTTCAGGAGGTAATTCGGTCTTCGACCAGTTTTTTGGGCGAGTAGAAAACGTAGAAGCCAACCTTAAAAGTGAGCCGATAAAAATTAAGGTGTTGCCACATCCTGAACCAAATCCAGCAAGTTTTAGTGGGGCAGTGGGGCAGTTCGAAATGACGGCAGATTTATCTACCAACAAGGTAAAAGCTAATGAAGCCATCAATTTAAAAATTAAAGTTTCGGGTAAAGGTAACTTGCCGTTAATCGAAAACTTTACCATTGATTTCCCGAAAGATTTTGAGACTTACGACCCTAAAATTGCTGATAACTACAAAACATCGCCAAACGGTGTTGCTGGTGCAAAAGAGTACGATTATTTATTAATACCTCGCCATGCGGGTACATTTACCATCGACCCAGTGGAGTTTACCTATTTCGACCCAAACACCAAAGCGTATAAAACCTTAAAAAGCGAACCATTTACCATTGAGGTAGAAAAAGGCGACGGTAGTGCTGCCAACGTAACTTTTAATGGAGCAAACAAAGAAGATGTGCAAATTTTGGGCGAAGACATTCGTTACATCCATACCAACGATATTGTGGTTACCCACGCCAAATCGTCGTTTTATGGTAGTCTAGGGTTTTACATTGCTTTAGCCATTTTGCCTTTGTTGTTTATTTTGGTGTTGATTTTTAGAAACAAACTACGCGAAGCACAACGCGATGTAATAGGTTCGAGAAGCCGAAAAGCCAACAAAATGGCAAACAAATACTTGGCTGCTGCTAAAAAGAGTTTAGATGCCAACCAAAAAGCGGCGTTTTACGAGCACATTTCTAAAGCTTTGTTTGGATATACCAGCGACAAGCTAAAAATTCCGTTATCGGCATTAAACAAAGAAAACATTACCGAAAAACTAAACGGTGTAAGCGTTAGCCAAGATACCATTAGCAATTTTATTGCTACTTTAGAATTGTGCGAAATGGCTCGTTTTGCTCCAGTTTCGGTTTCTGAACAAGAAATTTATGGTAAAGCTGCCAATATTATTAACCAGATAGAGAAGGAGGTAAGGTTATGAGTTCAAGTTTAAAGTATTCAGTTCACAGTACACAGTCTACAGTCTTCGGTCTTCGGTCTTCGGTCTTCCAACATCTTACCGTATTCCTTTTACTATTTGTAATTAGTTCATCAGTATTCGCTACTTCGGTTGCTAACCCCAACATTAAGTTTAAAGAAGCCAACGAGTTATATGCCAACGGCAAATACACCGAAGCAGCCGAATTGTACAACACCTTAATTACCGACGATTATTTATCGCCAGAGATTTATTACAATTTGGGTAATGCCTATTTTAAGTTAAACCAAATACCACAGGCCATTTTAAACTACGAACGTGCGTTAAAACTAAAACCCGATTACGAAGACGCTATTTTTAACCTGAAACAAGCCAATTTTAGAACCATTGATAAAATTGACCGTTTGCCTGAACTCTTTATTGGTAACGCGTACAAAAACTTGGTGGGTTCTAAAACAGCAAGTACCTGGGCGTATTTTACCATAGGTTTGTTGGCGGTTGCGTTGCTGTTGTTGGTGAGTTATTTGTTGAGCTCGGCAGTACTGATTAAAAAAACAGGTTTTTATGGTGGTTTGTTGTTTTTGTTAATGGGCTTGTTTTGCTGGTTTATGGCTAGCCAAAACCAAAACTTGGTAAACCAACAAGCTGAAGCCATTATTTTTACCGAAACCGTTACCGTTAAAAGCGAACCCAACGCCAACTCTCAAAAACTGTTTACCCTACACGAAGGCACCAAAGTAAATGTGCTGGAGCAAAACAACACTTGGGTAAAAATTAAATTGCCTAACGGTAATGTGGGTTGGTTAGCTGCTACCGATTTGGAAGTGATTTAATTAAACCACTTTATCTATAAACTCACAAGCAGATTCTTGCGAGTGATTGGAGGCATTTATTTATTTATTATTTCTTCAATTTTATTAATTAATTCATTGAAGTTGCAAAAATCTTTGGAATTATTTCTTTCTAATATATAAGATAGAAATAATTGTTTGTCTAAACTTGAATGTATTCCTCCATCGTCTTTGGGTTTTTGTTGGTAAAATCTATCTTCAAATAAATTTTCTTCAAATAAGTTTTCAATTCCTCTAGTTACTTTATTATTTATTTCATTTTTTGAGAAAATATAATATTTTGTTTTGTCGTTTTCAGTAAATGTTTTAGTTACATCGCAGTCATATATGAAAAGTACATTGTTTTTATGTTCCATTCTTAAAAACATTTCATATAAAGTTGACAATTGTCCTGTTCCAGTCCTGTCTTTTAAAGAAGAAACTATTTCAATTTTATTTAGCAATTCTGGCTTTAACAGCTCGATTGCTCTTGTCAAAAAGTCTATATTATTTCCTTCAGTAAAAATCGTTAACTCTTTAATTGCAACTTGGTCTAAAATCTGCAAACCTTCGTCTAAAGTTATGAAGCCTTCGGATAAAATTTGTAATGCTTTTTGTTTAGTTTGCTTTTCTATTAGAGTTTGTTCATTTCTATTTACTACATAAATAGCATTCTCATTAGCTAGTGCAACAGTTGTTGGAGAATGGGTAGCCATGATTACTTTAAATCCTTGTTGATCAACAAATAGATTTTGGATTACACTTAATAATCTATCTATCATTGATGGATGAAGTGAAGAATCAATTTCATCTAAAAGTAAAACCCTAGGGACTATTCTTTTTTTTCTAGTTTTATAGATAAATAGTGAAAGAGCAATTAGAGTCTTTTCTCCTGAAGATAATTGGTCAAAACTTGTTAAGTATCCTTTATCTTTATGTTTAAGATTTATTTGAACCTTAATACTCTTCTTATCTATTCCTAAAAATTGTTGATTTGGATTTGTAAAAAGGAAGTAACCATTACAATCATATTCGGATAGAACATTATTTATTTGTTCAACTGGTGAAAGACCGTTATAATTTATGAATTCTTCTGATTCTAAAAAAGTAGTAGAATCCTTATATTCCAATGCTCTTATCTTATTTAGTATGTTTTGCGTCTTTTGAAATTGATAATCTTTTTCTTCATTGGCTATATCTTCAAGAAAAAGGTTTGGAGATTCAAAATCATTTTCATTTAGAGAAAGTATACTTTTATCTTTTACAGCAGTTTTTAAAAACGTAAACAAATCTTGATTTTTATCTTTTAGAAAATCTTCAACAGAATTTTTTTGTTTTTCAAATAGAGGCTCCAGTTTTTCAATCGTTAAATCTTCCACTTGTCCAGTTGTGTTATTTAAATACTCATTAATAAACTCAAAGAATTGTGGAGTAAAAAGTTGTTGTTTAGAAGCAATTTCATTTAAAATATTAGGACTCTCTTTACAAGTATTTAATAAAACATAATCCTTTTTGTTTCCAAAATAAGTATTAAAATCAAAATTTGATTGTTGTAAAGATTTAAAAACAATCTGTTCAATTTGAGTTCGTTCTTTATCTACTCTTTGGATTGCATTAATTTTAAGGTTCTGAATTTTTTGTAAGATTTGTTGCTTATCATTATTCCATACATTTAATCTGTTTTGAAATTGATTATTTTGTTGGAGGTTTCCTGTATATATAGTGAAATCGTTATAATTATAATAGACAATTTCAGATTTATCGAATCCTTCAATTTCAATATTTCCTAGTTTAATAGCATTCAAAAAATGAGTCTTTCCTGAACCATTTTTCCCAGTTAATATTGAAAAATCTTTGATTTCAACGCTATTAAATTGTGTTATTGAAACGTATGGTGTTTTAAAATTTATTTTCATTTACAAATTATTGTTAATATGGTAAATATGAATTTTATAATGTTTATTAACAACTAATGATTAGAAATAGTTAAAAAAGACATATTTACTATTCAAATGTAAAAAATAACACGACAGCTAATAATTTAACTTATTAAATCTTATTAACATCTTGTAAATTAAGTGTTTATACTTAATTTTTTGGTGCTGGGTGGGTAGGGGCGTCATTGCGGGTTTACCCCGCAATCTATTAAAAAGATGGCGGCTCGGAGTCCGCCATGACGTAACATCTTAATTTTCATATTGCATTAAGTAAGCCTGTATTGAGTTTATAAAAGTGTCTTTTGGTTATTGTTATCCTTCGACATGCTCAGGATGACAAAAAAAAATGGGGATTGTGGTTCATATAGAATACTTATTGAGTGGTTGTTTTAGTTCTCAATGCTAGTTGGAAAATCTATTTGAACCAATGTGCCTTTGCCTTCAGTACTTAAAACTTCTATAGTTCCTTGTAGCAGTTCGGTATATCGTTTTACAATGTTTAGCCCAAGTCCAGTACCTTGAATACTATTGGTATTGCTAGCCCTAAAAAATTTTTCAAATAATTTTTTTTGTTCAATTTTTGGTATTCCTATACCTTTATCTTCAACAACTAAATTGAGATTTTCATTAGTAACTTCTGTTGTTAAGTTGATGTCTTTTTCGGAGTATTTAATGGCGTTTGAAAGAAGATTAGTTAAAATACTACGTAAAATTTGGTTGTCCATCCAAACCAATTTTTTGCCTTTGTGTTTATAGTTTATTTTTTGCTTATCCTTACAAATACATTTTATCTTTTCTAGTTCCGAAGTTATTAATGAAGGTAAATCAAATTTTTGGTTGTTATAATACACTTTTCCTTGCTCTAGTCTATCAAGCGACAGAAAATCATTGAGAATTTGATGCAAGTTTTTTACGGAGGTTCTAATGTATTTATGGTATTTATCTCTTTCTTTTTTGTTTGGTGGAATATTAAAAATATCAAGTACATTAACGCTAATTTCTATTGCTCCTAAAGGGGTTTTAAATTCGTGCGAGGCAGTTGAAACAAAACGAGATTTCAATTCATTGAGCATTTTTTCGCGCTCTAATGAACTAACTAACTCTTGTGTACGTTCATTTACCATGTCTTCTAATTGATCATTAAATAACCGAAGCTTACTTTCAAGGTTTTTCTGCTCTGAAACATCAATAGACAAAATTAACACGCCTTCGGGAACAGGTTGTATTCTCAACTCAAAATAGCCTTTTGAACCATCAGGAAATTCGAACTCATTTAACAGCTTGTTTGGCTTTCTGTTTTCCATACATTTTGCAAGCAGTTTAAACAATTTGGTTTGTTCAATACCTGGATATTTTTCCATCATGGTATATCCAAGCAATTCCTTTTCGGTCGTTTTTCCGTGTTGGGTAACTGTTTTATTTACATAAAAGTATCGCCACTCTTTGTCGATAACTTGAACGCCTTCAAGTAAGTTGTCAAATACGCTATAATGGTTATGTGTCATAAATTAGTTTTTTTTGTAGGGTATCAATATCTCTACAAGTATATATCTATTTAAAATAATGTGATTATCAAATATAAATATTAATTACTTAAAATGGTTGTTTTTGGTATTTATAAATTTTAGTAACCACCTACAAATTAAGTATTTATACTTAATTTTTGGTATTGGTAAGTAGGGTCGTCATTGCGGGTTTACCCCGCAATCTATTAAAAAAATAAGATTTTTCGACGGGCTCAGGATGACAAGAAAGAAAGATGGCGGCTTGGAGTCCGCCATGACGTGGAGTTAAAAAGAGAAGTATCCGTCATTGCGAGGTACTAAACAATCTCATTATCAAAAGAAGATTGCTTCGCTCATAACTTCGTTCGCAATGACGAATAAAAAAACGGGTAAAAAATTGCTTCTTTACCCGTTGTATATGTTGTTGGAGTAGTATTAATCGTTTTTGTAGTTTTCTGGAGCAGTTTCCAACACTTCCATTTCGGTCATTTCTTTGTCGGTTACCATTTTATCGTCAAACGTAGTTTGTTCCAATTCTTTTTCTAGGTTTAAGCTTTTGTCTTCAACACCAGCTAAAGCGGTTTCTTCTTTGTTAAAGTGGTAGCTTTGGTCCACATCGGCAGCAGCTTTATTGGCTTCTAACGATTTAAACGCATACATACGTGCTTGTCGAGAATGTAAAATGGCACGGTGCGGGTTTTTCATGGCAAACATTTTTTTGGCTTGTTTTTGGTGTGCTACGGCTTTGGCTAAATCGCCTGTGTAGTTTTTGTTTTTTGCCACCGCCATTTTTGCTTTTACAATAACAAAATGTGTACGTTTTAACACTTTTTGTGCATGTACCATACTTTGGTGTTGTTGCTTGTTACCTTCAGGCTTATGAAACGACTGTGGGTGTCCTTTTACTGGATGAGCTTTAACGCCTCTGTTTTGAGCGTTTACTGTTCCTGCAAATACAAACATTAAGGTTAATGTGCTTACTGCAATGGTTTTGATGTAATTTTTCATATCTTTTTAGTTTTAATTTTTCGGTTTACACTTAGCAATAGTTGTGCCATTAATTCCATTAAAATCATTGTCAGTTTGAGTGTCCCGCTTTTCTGCGGGACGTATCGAAAACCAATGATTTGCTAAAAAGCCATTCTCGATATATTCCGCAGAAAAGCGGAATACTCGAATTGACAGTTTAGTTAATTCAATACTTTTTTGCCTTTGCTTTTGCGTATTCTACAACTTACCACTTTGTATTCAGGGCACATGGCTTCGCTATCGTGCTCATCAGAAGTAATGTTGTTTAGCATAATTTCTGGGAAGTGGAAAGTAGAGCTTAAAATACCCGATTTTACCTCGTCAGTAATTTTTGCTTTAATATCTACTTTTCCTCGTGGCGATTCAACACAAACCATGTCGCCATCTTTAATGGCATTGCTTTTAGCATCAGCAGGATTAATCAACAACACATCTTCAGTTAAAATATCCACGTTGCCTGTTCTTCTGGTCATGGCTCCACAGTTGTAGTGTTCCAATTCTCGGTTGGTGGTTATAATGTAAGGGTAATCTTTGCTGTGTGTTTGCAGCTCGTTGCTTTCTTCAAACGGGTAGAAGAAAAATTGTCCTTTACCATGTTTAAATTGAGTGAGGTGCAAACGTTTAGTGCCTTTACCATCGTGTAATACTGGCCATTGTTTACCGCTATTGCCTAAAGCGTTCCATTTTACACCTTCAAAAAACGGTACAATTTGAGAAATTTCTTGCAGCATGTTGTCTGCTGTGTAATCGCATTGGTCGTAACCCATTTTACGCATCATTTCAACAATTATTTGTCCATCAGGTTTAGTGCCTTCAATTGGTTCAACAACTTTTTGTACTCGTTGTATTCGTCGTTCACCGTTGGTAAAAGTGCCTTCTTTTTCTAAAAACGAAGAAGCAGGAAGTACAACGGTGGCTAGTTTAGCGGTTTCGGTCATAAACAACTCTGAAACCACCAACATATCTAAATTCGATAATGCCTTCATTACCTTTTGCGTGTTGGGGTCGGTTTGCACCACATCTTCACCAATAATCCACAATGCTTTCAGGTCGCCACTAATGGCTGCATCAAACATTTCAGGTATTTTATAACCTACATGGCTTGGTACTTTAGCACCGTAAAAAGCATTATACTGTTTGTTTACGTTAGCATCGGTAACATCCAAATAACCAGCACCTTGATGTGGTTGAGCCCCCATGTCGGCAGCCCCTTGTACGTTGTTTTGTCCACGTAACGGATTTACTCCAGCACCTTTTTTACCAATGTTACCCGTAATCATGGCTAAATCGCCAATCAACTGAACGGTATAAGTTCCTTGTGTGTGTTCGGTAACTCCCAAACCGTGGAACTCCATGGCTGCATGTGCTTTAGCGTATGCCATTGCTGCTTCACGAACCAAGGCTTTGTCTACACCAGTAATCAATTCCAGTTCGTTCATGTCGAGCTTTAGAATTTCTTCTTTCATCTCTTCATAGCCTTCGCAACGAGAAGTAATAAAGTTTTTGTCTTCCAAACCTTCGTTGATGATGTAATACAACATCATGTTTAACAAGGCTACATTGGTTCCTGGACGTAATTGTAAATGGTAGGTAGCGTATTTTGCTAATTCTATTTTTCGAGGGTCAACCACTATGCTGGTTACACCTTTCATCATTTTTTGTTTGATTCGTGCTCCCGTGACTGGGTGAGCATCAGTTGGGTTAGCTCCAACAATAAAAATACAATCGGTAAACTCTAAATCGATTACCGAATTGGTAGCTGCACCAGTACCAAAAGTTTTTTGCATGCCCAAAGCAGTAGGAGAGTGGCAAACCCTTGCACAGCAGTCGATATTGTTTGTACCTATTACCGCACGAATAAACTTCTGCATCAAGTAATTTTCTTCGTTTGGGGTACGTGCCGACGAAATTCCAGCAATAGCATCTGGTCCAAATTCTTTTTTTATGCTGGTAAATTGTTTTGCCATGTAATCGTACACTTCATCCCAACTCACAGGTTCTAACTTGCCTTTTTTACGAATCATGGGTGTTTTTAACCTTTCGGGATGGTCGTAAAACTTAAAAGCATATCTGCCCTTTAAACACGTGTGTCCAGCATTTACTTCGGCGTCATAAGGTGCTTGAATGGATTTTATTTTACCGTTAACCGTTGCTACTTCGAGGTTACAACCCACACCACAATAAGTACAAACGGTTCTGGTTTTCTTGGTAGCTTGTATGGATTTAGATTGGAAAACATCAGAAATAGCATTGGTTGGACAAGCCTGTGCACAAGCGCCACAACTCACGCAATCGGAATCCATAAAAGAGTTGTCGAAACTTTTTGCAATGTGTGCATCAAAACCACGACCAGCCATGGTTAGTACCATTTCTCCTTGTACTTCGTCGCAAGCCCTTACACAACGGTAGCAATTGATACATTTCGAAAGTTCCGAACGCATGTAAGGGTGTGATACGTCTTTTTCTCTATCTAAGTGGTTTGCTCCAGCAGGATAACGAACGCCAGTTATTCCAACTCTTGCGGCCACATCTTGTAACTCGCAATTGCCGTTTACTTCACAAATTAAACAATCGAGTGGGTGGTCGGTTATAACTAATTCAACGATGTTTTTACGTAGTTTTTGTACGTTTTCCGTTTCGTGATAGATGTAACTGTTTTCGGTAACTGGTGTATGGCACGATGCTACCGTTCTGGTGTTACCGTCTTTTTCTAAAGCCACATCAACACTACAAACCCTACAAGCACCAAAAGGATCAAGATTTGGCGCATCGCAAAGGGTAGGAATGGATTTTTTTCCTTCAATACGTTTTACAAAATTTAAAATGGTTTCGCCATTTTTATAATGGTACGGTTGGTTATTGATGTATGCTATCTTCATAATAAGGAGATATTTAAATGTCTAAATTTTTTAAAGTAAAAGTGTAACTAGAATCCTCTCTATAATAACTGCCTTCCATTTGTTCTGTAAGGGTTTCTACCAATTCTAATCCAAAATGATGGTCGTTGTCGTTGATGATTTTCCAGTTACCATTATCTTGGTATTTTAATTCAAAGGTGTTATCGTTTGATTTTCTAATTTGGATGTTTATTTCATTGTTGTTGATTTGTTTAAAAGCGTGTTTAAACGAGTTGGATAGCAATTCGTTTAGCAATAAACCCAGTGGTACAATGGTTTTTAAACCAATGTTGTTGTAATCCGATTGTATGGTTGTTTTAACATTGTCGTCCATGGTAAGACTCGCAAATATTTCATTTACCAAATCATTGATGTACGATTCTAAATTTACGTTGGTTAAATCGGTCGATTGATAAAGTTTTCGGTGTATCAAAGCCATAGTCATTACTCGGCTAATCGATTCATCAAATTTTTCCTGAACTTCTGGTGTAAGGTTTTGTTTTTGTAAACGCAATAAACTAGTAATAATCTGTAAGTTGTTTTTTACCCGATGATGTACTTCTTTCATTAACACAATGTTTTCCTCGTTTTTTGTAGAAATGAGTTTGTTGCTTTTTTCAAGCATTAATTTGTTTTCTAAAAGGGTTTCGTACGAATATTTGTAAAATCGTACAAATTGATGAATAATGGCACTTATAGAGATAAAAGCAACCGTAACTTCGGCATAAACAGATATGGTAGAAATTAAATCAAATTCACGTAACGAAGTTAAGTTGGTTTGCATATTAAATGCAAAGTAGTTAGCAATTATCAATAAGTTGATTATCAGGAAAACCACCCCCATTTTAATACTTACACCCCAATAAGCCAGTAGTATAATTAGTATCATCCATAATAAATCGCCATAATGGATTTCTTCAACGAAAAAATTTAAGGTGTAAAATGCCACAATTGTTCCTAAAGAACAAAGGGTTAGGTAAACTATTCGATACTTCTTAGTTTTTTTAAGGTAGATGAGTTCTGTTATTGGTATAATGGTGCAAATAGCATAAACAATGCTGTTTCTAACAGAATTAAACGACTCAAAAATAGTGAGCAAGGCAAACAAACCAGAAAAAAGAAAACACAAGCGTAAAGCAAGCGTATATTTTCCTCTTTCGTAGAAGTCGTCTATTTCAATATCTTTCGAAAAAAATCCCACAATTATATAAAATAAGGGTTTAGTTCGTCGTAAAAATAGTCTAAAGCATTTCTTACAGGCAAAGGAATTCCTCCGCCGTGAGCACACAACGAACCTTGTTGTAACGTTGTAAGTAAATCGTTAAACAGTTCACGGTCAATTTTGTAGTTTTCGTTTATCGCTTTCGTAGCTAACTCGTGTCCACGTTTGGTTCCTAATCGGCAAGGAAAACATTTTCCACAACTTTCGTAAGATGCAAAATCGAACAAGTGTTCAATGTATTTCATCATCGAAAAATCAGTAGGAATACACACGATAGAAGCATGGCCCAATAAAAAACCGTTTTGAGCAAACGATTCAAAATCAATACTCAAGTCCTTAATTTTAGAAATAGGAACAATTCCTCCTAACGGACCACCAATTTGCATGGCTTTAACAGGAGATTTAAAACCACCACCCAATTTATTTACCACAGTATCTAATGGAGTGCCCATTTCTACTTCGTAAATACCAGGGTTTTTAAAGAAACTATCCAAACAAACCAATTTCGTTCCTTTCGATTTTTCAGTACCCAATTTAGCATAAGCCTCGCCACCGTTTTTAATAATAGCGTAAACGGCAGCCAAGGTTTCTACATTGTTTACAATAGTTGGTTTATTAAACAAACCTTGTTGAGTAGGAAAGGGTGGGCGAGTACGAACTTCTGGTCGCTGCCCCTCAATAGAATTGATTAAAGCAGTTTCTTCACCACAAATGTATGCTCCTTGTGCTTTTATAATTTTAAAATCAAAATTAAACGTTGATTTAGCAATGTTTTTACCTAACAATTTTGCTGCTCGAAGTTCATCAATGGCAGCTTGTACAATTTCAACTGCTTCAGGGTATTCTGCCCTGATGTACAACACTCCCCATTCGGCACCTGTAATGTATCCAGCTATCATCATTCCAAACAATACGGAATGTGGTTGTTCCTCTAACAAATAACGGTCGGAATATGCTCCTGGGTCGCCTTCGTCGGCATTACAAATAATAAATTTGGTATCGCTTTTTTCGTTTTTACAAGCCTCCCATTTAAATGCCATGGGGAAACCAGCTCCACCACGACCACGAATGTTCGATTTTTTAATTTCGTTTAACAATTCTGCTGGGCTTTTATTTAACGCAGTTTTCAATAACGAATAATGTTTATCAAAACCGTCATAAGGTGCAGTAAGAACCTCATTGGTTGCTTTTACATGGTATCTAGATAGGGGTTTTGAGTGGTGAGTGGTGAGTATATTCTTTATCTCATTAATATCATCACCAGAGTAATTTTTACCATTGTAATAAAAAGCACTGTTCTCGTAGCAACGACCCAAGCAAGTCATGTGACCAATTTCATCACTATTAAATTGTTTTTCGAGTTTGGTTTTAACCTCGTCTTGTTTTCCAGCACAAACACAGGCACTACCGTTACAGATATACACTTTTTTACCTTTGTTTTCTTCTTTGGTAAAATCGTAAAAAGATGCAGTTCCGTATGTGTTTCCTTTACCAATAAGAAATTCGTTGGCTAGTTTTTCTAATGTTTCAGTTGATGGAGTACCAGTTTCTTGAGCAGCATTGCCAATTTTTTCGAATAAATTATTGGTCAAGCCCTTTCTACCAGATAATTCGCTTAAATTTTTAGACATAAAAGTAAGTTTGCCCTAAATTTAGTAATTATTAAGCTAAAGCAAAACTAGATTTTGTAAATTCGTTTTTTATTATTGACGAATATGACAATTAAAACAACCGAGGCTGATTCTAATTACGATGGATTAGAGAAAATGAGTGCAATTGAACTGCTCAAAAACATTAATAACGAAGATAAAACGGTACCTTTTGCTGTAGAAAAAGAATTGGAGGCTATCGAAAACTTAGTAAACGTAATTGTAGAAAAATTAAAGATAGGTGGACGACTGTTTTACATGGGAGCAGGTACAAGCGGACGATTGGGTGTGGTAGATGCTTCGGAATGCCCTCCAACGTTTGGTGTACCACATGGTTTGGTTGTTGGTTTAATTGCTGGTGGTGATTTAGCCATTCGAAAAGCGGTAGAGTTTGCTGAAGATGATAAGGGGCAAGGCTGGAAAGATTTGTTGGAATATAATGTTTCTGAAAACGATGTAGTTATTGGAATTGCAGCTTCTGGTTCTACGCCTTATGTAATAGGTGCTTTAGAAAAGTGTAACGAAAATCACATTACCACAGGCTGTATCACTTGTAACAAAGGAAGCAAATTGGCTAAAGTATCTAAATATCCAATAGAAGTGGTAGTTGGTCCTGAGTTTGTAACTGGTAGTACTCGAATGAAATCGGGTACAGCTCAGAAATTGGTGTTGAACATGATTTCAACTACAGTAATGATAAAGCTAGGAAAAGTAAAAGGCAACAAAATGGTTGACATGCAATTGAGCAACGACAAATTGGTTGACCGAGGTACACAAATGATTATGAAAGAAATTGATGTAGATTACGCTACAGCAAACCAATTATTGTTAAAACATGGAAGTGTTCGAAAAGCCGTAGATGCTTACAAAAAGTAGGAATATCCTCATCCTGAGTTTAATACTGGAGCTAGTTACAAAAAACTAGATTCTTGCCTTCGCAGGAATGGAATTAAGCGTAGCTTTCAATCATCAACTGCAAAATTTCTTGTGCTGCTTTACTAATCTTAGTACCAGGGCCAAAAATACCAACTGCTCCAGCTTTAAATAAGTAATCATAATCTTGCTGAGGTACAACACCACCAACAATGACTAAAATATCTTCTCTACCCAGTTTTTTTAACTCTTCAATTGCTTGTGGAACAAGTGTTTTATGTCCAGCTGCTAACGAAGAAATACCAAGAATATGCACATCGTTTTCTACGGCTTGCTTAGCAGCTTCGGCAGGAGTTTGGAACAATGGTCCAATGTCAACATCAAAACCCATATCGGCGTAAGCGGTAGAAACTACTTTAGCACCTCTATCATGACCATCTTGACCCATTTTAGCAATCATAATTCGAGGTCTTCTGCCATCTAATTCAGCAAATTGGTCGGCCAATGCTTTGGCTTTTATAAAATCTTTATCTTCCATAGATTCATTACTATAAACTCCACTAATAGAGCGAATTTGTGCCTGATAACGACCGTAAACTTCCTCTAATGCATCAGAAATTTCGCCTAAAGTAGCACGTTCTTGTGCTGCGATAACAGCCAATTCCAATAAGTTTCCGTTTCCACTTTTAGCAACTTCAGTCAACTTGTTTAACGCAGCTTTTACTTTTTCGTTATTTCTTGTTGCTTTTATTTGGTTTAAGCGTTCAATTTGGCTTTTTCTAACTTGTTGGTTGTCGACTTCTAAAATATCTAAATTACCTTCGTTTTCAACAGTATATTCGTTTACACCAACAATAATTTCTTTACCAGAATCAATGCGAGCTTGTTTTCGAGCAGCAGCTTCTTCAATACGTAATTTAGGAATACCTTTTTCAATGGCTTTAGCCATCCCTCCATTTTCTTCTACTTCCTCAATCAGTTTCCAAGCTTTTTCAGCAATCTCGTTGGTTAAACTTTCTACATAATACGAGCCACCCCAAGGGTCAACAGTTCTACAAATTTCAGTTTCTTCTTGTAGGTAAATTTGGGTGTTACGAGCAATTCGGGCAGAAGCATCGGTAGGTAAAGCAATAGCTTCATCTAATGCGTTGGTGTGTAAGGATTGTGTTCCGCCTAAAGCAGCGGCGAGCGCTTCCACACAAGTACGAGCTACATTATTGTAAGGGTCTTGCTCGGTTAAGCTCCATCCGCTGGTTTGGCAATGTGTTCGTAATGCTAACGATTTGTCGTTTTTTGGATTGAATTGTCGTACAATCTTCGCCCATAACATACGAGCAGCACGCATTTTGGCAATTTCCATAAAATGATTCATACCAATAGCCCAGAAAAACGATAATCGAGGAGCAAAAGCATCAATATCCATTCCTGAATTTACTCCAGTTCTTAAATATTCTAAACCATCAGCTAGTGTGTATGCCAATTCAATATCGGCAGTAGCACCAGCTTCTTGCATGTGGTAACCTGAAATACTTATTGAATTAAATTTTGGCATGTTTGCCGAGGTATATTTAAAAATATCAGCAATAATTTGCATGGACGGAAGAGGAGGGTAGATGTAGGTGTTTCTCACCATAAACTCTTTTAAAATATCGTTTTGAATGGTACCTGCCAATTCTTCAGGTTTAACGCCTTGTTCGATTGCTGCAACAATGTAAAAAGCCATGATGGGTAAAACTGCACCGTTCATGGTCATGGATACCGACATTTTATCCAATGGGATTTGGTCGAAAAGGATTTTCATATCTTCTACCGAGTCGATAGCAACTCCAGCTTTACCAACATCACCAACTACTCTTGGGTGGTCGGAATCATAACCTCGGTGCGTAGCTAAATCAAAAGCAACCGACAAACCTTTTTGTCCAGCTGCTAAATTTCTTCTATAAAAAGCATTCGATTCTTCGGCAGTACTAAAACCAGCATATTGTCGGATTGTCCAAGGCTGCATTACGTACATGGTAGAATACGGACCTCTTAAATTGGGGGCTAAACCTGCTCCAAAATTAACGTGTCGTAAATTAGCAATGTCTTGATACGAATAAGAAGGTTTCACTTCAATTTGCTCTGCAGTTAACCAATTATCAGTTGTTTGAGTAGATTGCTGCTGCTCAGTTGATTTTTGATAAGTTATTTTAGAAAAATCTGGTTTCATTTGAATTATTTATTAAAAGTCCTTAACCAAGCATACGCAGGTTCTTTTTCTTTAAACATTTTTACTGGTATTTGTGGTCGTGATATTGCCATAAACGTGTGTGTGATAAATCGTGTAACGGCAGAATTTTCTGTCATAGCAAAAGCACAAGCAAAACGATGGAAATTTTCGGTAATGTAAATTCTTTCTTTGCCGCCTAATGATTTTAAGTTGTAGTTGTTAGAAAAATAGGGGCGAGGTTCACCTTCTGAAATTTCTAAAAAAACATTTAACATAACAGTTAATTGATCCATTGTAAAAGTGGTCAAACCCTCAATTGGTTCAAAAGAAATAATGTTGTCGGAGCGTAATTCGATTGTTCCAAAATCCAGCTGAATGGTTTTTAGAGCAGTAACTATTGGTGGTATGTTTGGATTGTTCGTCAAAATGATTAATGTAATGAATGTAGCCAAGCTATAGCGTCTTCTTTTGTTTTAAACATTTTTAAAGGAATTTGAGGTTTAAACATGGTAACTATGGTGTGTGTAATAAATCGAATCACAAACGAATCTTCAATAATTGCAGAAGCAGTAGCAAAAAGATGGATGTTTTTAGCAACGTAGTCACGTTCTTCATAACCGAACGACTTAACGTTTCTATTATCGCTTATAAACGGTTTAGGTTTGCCTTTCGAAAGCTTTACTAAATTTTCCAACATCACTTCTAATTGTTGTTTATTTACGGTAGTAATTCCTTTTGCAGGTTCAAAGGTTAAAATATCATCCGATCTAAGCTCAACAGTTCCAAAATCCAATGGTATAGATTCAATGATTTCGATATTTTTTACCGAATTAAGCATTGGTTGCTTGAAAAGTAGATTCAATCTTATTAGCAAATACAACTTGTTCTAATACAGTGATTAATGTTTGATTAGTTGAACTTTTAGATTTAGATAAAATGTGTTTGTTTGTCGATTTATTTTGATGCTTATTTACACCTAATAAAATACGGGTTCCTTTTTTGTATTCTTCTTGTTTCTGATTAGCTACTTTGTGAATGCTATTTTGAATAACACCGTTTTTAATGTTGGCTAAGAACCCTCCATTTTGTTCTATATTTTGAAAAAGTGTTAACGATTTATTTACTATTTCGTCGGTTAAATTTTCGATATAATAAGCACCTTTTGAAGCATCAGCAACTTTATCTAAAAAAACTTCTTCTTTAAGGATGTGTTGAACATTAATGGCAATCCGTTCAGAAAAATCAGAACTACTTTCATAGTTTACATTAAACGGAACAACCGAAATGGAATTAGCTCCTCCAATAATTGCCGACATAGCCTCTGTAGTTGCTCTTAAAATATTGTTGTGTGCATCAAAACTAGAGTAGTTAGTTGATGATGTTGTAGCATGAATATGTGCATCAGCATTAGTCACTCCATATTCGTTAAGTATTAGTTTCCAAAGTATTTTTGCTGCCCTTATTTTGGCTATTTCAAAAAAATAGTTTGAACCAATTCCAAAATTAAAACTGATTTTATTTGCAACAGCGTTTATATCAATACCTTTTTCCAATAAAGTATTCAGGTAAAATACTGCTTGAGAAAACGAATATGCCAACTCTTGTGTAATGGTTGCTCCTGCATTATTAAAGTACAAACCGTTAACAAGGATTGTTTTAAATTGATTTTTTTGAAGGTTTAACTGGTAAAACTGCTCTAAATCTTCTTTTTCATTGGTATTCCAATTTCCTGATAGAAGTAACTCTCCTAAATAATCATAACCAACTGAAGAATTTATATCTTTCAGGTTAAGCCTATTTAATTCGCAGAAATGAGTCAAAAATACAAGTGTTTGAGTTGGGTTTGAATTGTAAAAATGTACATGAATGATGTCAATATCAATTCCCTTTAACAAGGTATTAAAATCGTTTTGAGAAGAAATTTGTCCGTTAAACTGAATTGAATTACAACCTCTACTCAATAGAAACAACGCTTTTGAATTTGCATCACTAATGTTTGTAGTATCTACTTGGCTTCTTATTTTCCAATGGTTTGTATTGTTTGGGACGGTGTAGTCCTTCGAACGATTATTGGTTAAGCTTTCTTGGTTGTAAAAAGGTTGAACGGCTATATCCTCAATCGAGTTCCAAATCAAATTCTCATTAAAGTCTTTTCCTTTTAAGTCTTTAATAATTTTTTCCGTCCAGTGTTGATGAGAAACCTCATCAAAATCATCAAATAACCCCATGCTAAATAAGTTGTTTAACTACAAATTTAACAAAATGATTGATATTACTTAAAGGTTGTACGATTAAAAGCAGCGTTATTTTTCTTCTTCAAAGACAAAAATTTCTTCATTGTCTTTTTTCATGAAGTACTTTTCTCTCGCAAATTTTTCAAGCGTTACTGGATTAGTAGTTAAATCATTCAGTTCTTGCTTGGTTTGTTTAAGTTCTTCAATAAAATAAGCCTTGTCTTTTTCTAACGAATGGAGCTCTTTAATGAAGTCGTACTGAATAAAAAAGTTGTTCTGATCAAAAAATGCAACCCAAACTACAAAAACCAGTATGGTTATGCTGTACTTGTTTTTAAGCCAATTGGGTATTTTTTTTAACATAACCCAAAATTAAATGTTAATAGGCGTTATTATATACTTGATATTATATTCTAATTAACAAGTGTTTGTTAAAATGAATAAGTATTTTTTGCAAGTAATTATATTTATCGTAATATTGCGATTAATGGGGGCGACTAAATCAAATCAATTTACAACAGAACAGAATAAATTAGCTGATTTATATAAGGCTTTGGCACATCCTGCTCGAATTGCTATTTTGCAATTACTTATTCAAAAACAGGCTTGTATTTGTGGGGACATTGTTGATGAATTACCGCTTTCTCAATCAACCATTTCACAACATTTAAAAGCATTAAAAACCGCTGGAATTATACAGGGAGATATAAGTGGGGTAAAGACTTGTTACTGTATCAATCAGACCATATGGAGCGAAATGGATGATTTAACTAAACAATTTTTGAACAGTTATAAATACATTGAAAAATGTTGTTAAAATAAAAAAATATGAAAAACGCAGAAGAATTAAAACAACTAGTAAAAGATAAATACAGCGAAATTGCTTTACAATCAAAAACAGAAAATGAAACCAGTTGTTGTGGAGCAGGTGGTTGCAGTACTGTTGACTATGCTGTTTTTGCTGAAGATTACACCAAACTTGGAGGTTATAATGCTGATGCCGATTTAGGTCTGGGCTGTGGAATACCAACAGAGTTTGCTCAAATAAAAGAAGGCGATACCGTGTTAGATTTAGGCTCTGGAGCAGGAAACGATTGTTTTGTTGCCAGAGCATTGGTGGGTGAAAAAGGTAAAGTTATTGGGGTGGATATGACCGAAATAATGATTGATAAAGCTCGAGAAAATGCGGGGAAACTGAATTTTAATAACGTAGAATTTAGATTTGGAGACATTGAAAACTTACCAATTGGAGGAAACAGAATTGATGTGGTAATTAGTAATTGTGTGTTGAATCTTGTTCCTGATAAAGAAAAAGCTTTTGCTGAAATGTTTAGAGTATTAAAAGCTGGCGGACATTTTAGTGTTTCGGATGTGGTGTTGAAGGGCGACTTACCAGGTAATTTAAAAAATGATGCTGAAATGTATGCTGGTTGTGTATCAGGTGCAATCCAATTAGACGATTATATGAACATTATACATCGAGCTGGCTTTGTAGAAGTAAGCAACCAAAAAGAAAAGTTAGTGGTTTTGCCTAACGAAATTTTAAGTAAATACCTTTCTCCACAAGAAATTGAAGCATATAATAAAGGAGAATTTGGTATTTTTAGCGTTACCGTTTACGGACAAAAACCATGTTGCGACCCAAAATCGGGTTGTTGCTAAAAAATAATAGATAATGAGTAGAAATTACTTGATAGAAATAATAGGCACGTTCTTTTTAGTGTTTGTGGGTTGTGGTGCAATGGTTATCAATGCTGAAATGAATGGAGTTATTAGTCATGTAGGTGTTGCCATGAGCTGGGGTTTAATTGTTATGGTGTTGATTTATGCCGTTGGTGATATTTCAGGGGCACACTTAAACCCCGCAGTAACGTTAGGTTTTTGGGTAGCTAAACGATTTAATAGTAAAGAAGTTATTCCTTACATTACTGCTCAAGCTATTGGTGCATTAGCAGCAGCTTACAGTTTAAAATTATTGTTTCCGCTTAACGAAACTTTAGGTGCGAGTTTGCCTTCTGGCACTTGGCAGCAATCGTTTGTGTTTGAGGTTATTTTAACCTTTTTACTCATGTTTGTCATTTTAAATGTATCGACAGGAGCAAAGGAAAAAGGAATAATGGCAGGAGCAGCCATT
This sequence comes from Flavobacteriales bacterium, assembly GCA_020635795.1. Taxonomy (NCBI): domain Bacteria; kingdom Pseudomonadati; phylum Bacteroidota; class Flavobacteriia; order Flavobacteriales; species Flavobacteriales bacterium. The sequence continues at coordinate 1,230,748 of JACJZD010000001.1, read as the reverse complement.
GGAGCAACTGTAGGCTTGGAAGCTATGTTTGCTGGTCCAATCTGTGGGGCATCAATGAATCCTGTAAGATCTATTGGTCCGGCGTTAGCATCAGGACAAACACAGCATTTATGGGTTTACGTTGTGGCAACCATTTTAGGTGCGATTTTGGCTGTTTTTGCTTTTCAATTAACACGTAAAAAAGAACATGTAGCAGAAAATTAATAAAATGAAAAAAGTAGTATTTGTTTGTGTAGAAAATTCGTGTAGAAGCCAAATGGCAGAGGCTTTTGGTAGATTGCATGGAAAAGGAATTATAGAAGTATATAGCTCGGGTTCAAGGCCATCGGGTATTGTAAACCCAAAAGCTATAGCGAGTATGGCAGAAGTTGGATATGATTTAAGTAAACACAACTCTATAGGTTTAGATGAATTGCCTCAAATAAATTGGGATTATGCCATAACCATGGGTTGTGGCGACGAATGCCCGATGATAAAAGCCAACCATAGAGAAGATTGGGGCTTACCTGACCCAAAACACATGGAACCAAAAGAATTTGCTCAAGTTAGAGATATTATTGAACGAGAAGTGATGGATTTGATTGAGGAGATTAAAAAAGAAAAGAGTTAATAATTCATTAAATCTAAAATGGGAAGTTCATTAGAAATAAAACTAAATTTATTATTCAATAAAGGGCATTTTGAAGATGTTTTTATTGGAAAAAATGATTGTTTTATTAAGGACTACACATCCGGAGAACACGATACGATTACAATGTTTTATCATTTATTTAATTGGCTTAGAGATGGCAATGTAAATGAACAGAACTTAATAAAAATCAAAAATGCTTTAACAAAAATTATATCATCTGATTTAGGTGTAAATAAATATGACGGAGGTTTGATATCATTAGGATTAATAATAAGTTACTGTATAAAAGCTAAGAGTCATAATTATTGGCCATTAGAGAAGAGTTTTATTTCTAATTTATTACCTTTAATTCCTTGTGAAACAAACTCTGATAAATACAATGTTAAACGCGATATTTTAAGAATAAGAGAGTATTTGGGAGTTTATCCAATATAATAAAGAAGCTAGAATTAATTCTAGCTTCTTTATTTCTTTTAATTCAACGCCAATTGTTTGTCTTTTGGGTGTTGAACTTCATAATTAAAGTTAAGTTTTTTGGTTTCTTTTGCTGGTAATTTTATTTTCCAGATTAAATAACCCGTTTGCTCTTTAAATTCTGCTTTGTCTTTATTTTTTAATTCCACTTTTATGTCTTTGTCAGTTGATACAGGCACTTGATCTTCTATAATTAAATCAATAGCAGCGAGCAAATTGTTTTTGATGTTAATCTCAAAACCGTAATCTTTTACTTTATCTCCACCAAGCATTTTGTCCTTATCTACAATTTTTAAAGCAGTTCGTTTAACCGAAATACGTTCTTCTCTACCTAAATCAATGGCTAACGAATCGCCAGTAATGGTAGTATTTATTGCTGTTTGACCAATGTAAGTACCATCAAAATAAATGTTTGCAGCGGCAGGCAATAAATTTAACTCTTCAAAACCTTTAATGTTAGCCACTAAAAAAGCATTGTTATCCATTTTTGGAACTAAGTAGTATTTGAAATCGGCGGTCAATTTCTCTTCTTTAACCGCAACGATGTGTTTGTCGCCATCAGAAGGAATAGAGTATGGGGTGTTTAAATTAAACTCCACGTTGGTAAAACTTTCCGTCATGGTGGTGTAATACGCACTGCTTTCGGCATCACTTAACATCACATCTTCATCCAAATATTTACCACTTTTTTCTTTTGCCATTTGCGGTTGAGCAACTCCACCATATACTGATGTGGTTCTGGTTGGCTGATTATAAGGATTGTAGTAATTCAAGTACCAAACAGGTAAAACAGGTTTCACTTTACTTTTGTAAGGATTGTTTGTCGATAATTTCAATTTAACATCGTCCCAGTTTTCACCTGTATTTTGAATAATGTTGGCTTTATATGTCAAAGCAATAGGTTCATTAATTTGGTTGGCTCTTAAATCGTAGCTTGGAGTCCACGATGCACCAGAAACCATGTAATTTAATATCAACTTACCATTAACAGCCAAATCCGTTTTAACAGTAACCATTACTTTATGATTAGGCAAAATTGGTTTTTGAGCGTATTGTTTAACCAACTCTTGGTTGTAAGTATTTAGTCTTTCTTGCAATTTGGTTAATCTTTTTTGAGTTTTCGATTCCGCTTTTTTAGCTAAAATCAATTTGGAGTTAATATCGTTGTATTTTTCTCTTAAAAAAGCCAAGGCATCTTTTAATAAAGCTAAGGAATCGCTTTTCATGCTTTTGTTTCCGATTAAAAACTGTTTTTCAGTTTCCAACACCTCTTTATTAAACCGAATTTCTTCCAAATCGAAGTTTATTTGTTCAATAGAATCATTAATCATTGCCAATTGATTCAATACAGTAATCGGGTATTTGTTTTGTTGATTCGAGTAATCAGGTTGTTCAACCAAGTATTTGGTATCTAAAATAATAAAATCACCTTTTCCACTCACTTGAATACTGTTGGCATTAATATATTGAGGCAAACTATCAATAGTCAGGTTATAAACACCCTTACCGATATTAAAATTAGCTTCTCTATTTATTTGAGCACCATTCAAAAAAACGGTTACATTTTTAATTTTAGAATTTAAGAGTTCTTTATTATTTGCAAATGCTGTTGAAATGGAAATAATAATTAGTGCGCAAGCAATATACTTTTTCATGGTTTTATAGTTTCGTTAATAACTTTTTTTCTATTGGATGATGCTTTTTTAATTATTCCATATTTTTATTTAAAATTTATTATTCAAATGAAGTATAGAATCCTTACAGATGAAGAACTAAAAGAGTTGGAAGAAGATTTTAAACATTTCTTGATTGCCAATCATGTTTATGATGATGAGTGGGTGAGATTAAACAAAGCCAATGATAATCGAGTATTAGAACTTATTGAAAAATTTAGCGACATTGTTTTTGAAAAAGCATTGGGCAACATTAAATTTTTAGAATACCTGAATAAAAGCGGCATCAGTGCTTTTCATTGTAATAAAGAAGAAATGGTGCTGATTGGTATTTCGTCAGAAAAAGAAAGTATTGATTTTACTAAGCATACTTTCGAAGATTTTAAAAATGATTTAACCATTTTTAAAACAACCAAACCTTATGTAAAACAACGTGAGGAAGAAATTTTTGAATTATTAAATTCGGGTTGTTCTATTATTGACGAAGAACGTTTTAAAAAAATTGAATTGGCTTATACTTACTCTACTAAATCAGCAAAAAACTAATGAGAGTAACTTTTATAGTCTTATTGGTATTTGGTTTTATTGGTTTAAAAGCACAAACCATTGCTAATTTAAAAGCCGAATTAAACAACTTGCTACAAGATGCTGATTTAAAAAATGCAAGTATTTCGTTTGTTGCTATTGATTTAAGTACTAAACAAGTAGTTGCAGAGCTTAACCCAATACAAAGTGTAGTTCCTGCATCGGTTACAAAATTGATTACGACGGCAACGGCACTCGAACTTTTAGGAGCTAATTTTCAATTTAACACTTCTATTTACTATAATGGTTTTATCGATACCATAAACCACGTTTTACACGGAAACATTATCATTAAAGGTGGTGGAGACCCTGCTTTAGGCTCTAATCGTTACGAAAAACATTACGGGAATTTTATAAGTGATTGGGCAAATGCCATTAAATCACTTGGAATAGATTCTATAAATGGTAAAGTAATAGGAGACGCCTCCTATTTTAATGAGCAAATGATACCTTCTACCTGGATTTGGGGCGATGTAGGTAATTATTATGGAGCTGGTCCTTCGGGTTTATCCATTTATGAAAATACGTGTACCATCGATTTTGTTTCTGGAAGCAATAGTGGCGATTCTACTTACATATCGTGTGTTAAGCCATTTATTCCCGATTTAGAAATTGAAAATTTGGTAAAAAGTAAAAACACGAATAAAGACGAATCGTACTTTTTTGGTGGACCTTATCAAAACAATAAAATGGTTAAAGGAGGAATTCCATTAAACCGTAAAGATTTTTCGGTAAAAAGTTCCTTGCCAGACCCTGCTTTTTTAGCTTCGTATGAGTTAACTATGGAATTGACTAAAAATGGAGTAGGAGTGGCTCAACAAAATTCTACAGCACGTATGGAGAAGAATACTGAAAATATAAAATTAGCTACTTTAATAACTGAACTTAAATCTCCTAGACTTATTGATTTAATCAAATTAACGAACTTTTACAGCATAAACTTGTATGCCGAGCATTTTATGAATCAAATAGGTGTTACAAAGTATGGAAGTGGTGATACAGAATCAAGCACACAAGCTACACAGGAGTTTTGGAAACAAAAGGGAATAGATGTATCTGGAATGTATTTGAATGATGGAAGTGGACTGTCGAGATTTAACTCTTATAGTGCAAAACATTTGGTAGATGTTTTAACTTATATGAAAACGAGTAAAAACTTCGAACAATTTTATTCGTCTTTACCAGTGTTAGGAAAATCGGGTACCGTTAGGAGTTTTGGTGTAAATTCTGCAGCAGAAGGAAACATTAGAGCCAAAAGTGGTTACATGACAAGAGTGAGAAGTTATGCAGGATACTGCACAACAAAGTCTAATAAAGAACTCGCTTTTGCAATTATGGTAAACAATTATAACTGTTCACCTACAGAAATGAAAAAGAAAATGGAAAAAGTAATGATTAAACTAGCTGAAATTAATGAGTAATTAAGCTTCAGTTAATTTACCGTTTTTGGATTTGCCCAACACGATTACATCTTTAACTCTTTCGTAATCTCTAATAGCAGTTAACATCGCTTCTTTAGAATCTCTTCTAATTTTGATTCCAGATTTAGAACCTTTGTTTCTAACTTCTATATAGTAACCATCTTTTAATTTAGTTGGTTTTGTTGCTGGCCTTCCCATAGTGTGTCTTATTTAAATTTAATCTAAATTAGTATTAATATCTCGAATAATCAAGGATTTACATCATTATTTAACACTCTTTAACATATATTAATGTATAAGCTCGTTGTATGTATGTTTTTTCTCGATGAATGATTTTACCAAAATGCTTTTATTAATTATTCCTACATTATTTGGTTTATAAACGGTTTGTCGTTTACTTTTATTTTGTTTGATGTTATTATAAAAATGAAAATGGGCTTTAATTATTGCCCAAGTGTGTTTTGGTTTTCCTTCAAACAACAATTTAATTCCTGCACAACCATCTAAAATTAATCGTTGAAAAATAATCCAGTTTCGTTTTTCTTTAGGTAGGTTTTTGTGGAGTAGAAACAAATTATTTCTAAAGTTTAAATAGGTCTTTTGAGGTTTAATTTTATTTAATGTTCCACCTCCAACATGATAAACCGTTGAGTTTGGCATAAACATAATTTTATACCCTAAGTTTTTAAATCGCCAACACAAATCTATTTCTTCCATGTGTGCGAAATAATGATTGTCTAATCCGCCAACCTGATTGAAATATTTCATTCGAACAAACATACAAGCGCCAGTTGCCCAAAAAATCTCTGTAACATCGTCATATTGCCCTTTATCTTCCTCTAAATGATTAAAAATTCGACCTCGGCATAAAGGATAACCCAAATAATCAATAAAACCACCTGCAGCACCAGCATATTCGAAAAAACTTTTGTTGTTGTAATCTTTTAATTTGGGTTGACAAGCAGCAATACTTTTGTCAGCATCCATTAGCTCAACAATAGGTTCAATCCAGTTTTTAGTTACTTCTACATCTGAATTTAATAATACTACATATTCTGCCTCAACCTTTTTTAAGGCTTCGTTATAACCCTGGGCAAAACCGTAATTTTTATCATTAATGATAAGTTTTACATCAGGATAATTGTTTTTTAAAAAATCAATGGAATCATCAGTAGATGCATTATCGGCAACAATAATATCTGTGTAATCGTTACTATATTTAGTTACAGATGGTAAGAACTTTTCAAGGAAATTTTTTCCGTTCCAATTTAATATGACTACAGCTACTTTTTTCAACGGATTAACTATCGAGGTAATTCAAAATTTTCGTTAGTTCTATCATGCATATATTCTCTTGGATTGGTCTCATTTATATCACGAGGCTGATTGGTTCGTTTGTGCAACTCTACTTTCCATGAAGCATTGTAAACTTCGCCTGGTAAGGTTGAATGAAGCAGTGGATAATCGTTTGAAATAATATCAGGGCTATAAAAGATAAATTTTACGTTGCTTCTGCCTTCAATTCCGTAGTAATGCCAGATTTCATAAGGGTAAGTACTGGTTTCGTTTTTAATTTCCGATATGGTATTTGGTTTACCATGTTTTAAATAAATACGTCCTCTATCCGTTTCAAAACCTTTTTTAATTGAAGTGGAGTAAAGTTGATCGGTGATTTTAACCAATTCCTTGTATTTTTTCCAATCTTCTTCTGGATTTGTAGCATTTCGAGTTAGCCAAAAATTGTAAAAATATTGTTTCATTAATTCTGGGTCTTTTGCACTCAACTGGTTTTTAGCAAAGTTTAATTCAATTTGAGTAGAAATAGGAGCTAATGCTTTAATGTAAAGCTCTAATTCGGTTGCTGTCATGGTAGTAACAAAAGAGTTGATGTAGTCATCAGAAACCAATAATTCATTTGCAGAAGCATTGCTACGTTGAAAAAATACTTTTTTTAGTGTAATCCTTTTATTGTCTTTGTTTTTTAGTTCCACCACTAAATTGTAATTGCCAGAAGGTAGTTTTTTAATATCAAATGAGCTCATCACAACATTTACAGGCTTTGGAGTTTCTCTTTTAAAACTTCGGTAATTTCCAATAATTTGTTTGCTTTCAAACGACTCAATAAAATAATTAATTAAAAAAGCTTCGTCTTTTTCCATTACCTTATCTGTATTATAAACTTCAGCGTAAAACAACAGTTTCTCAAATTCTTCAGGATAAAAATCAGAGGTATAAGGCATTAAATCATAACCACTTTTACTTAAAATGTTTTTTGTTTCTGTTTTTTTAAACGATTCAATTAAGGTAATATCAGAAAGTTGAATAGTGTTTTCAATGTAATTTAATTCTAATTCTTGTATCGTTGAAAATGCTTTTTCACTTGAGTTAATGTCCTTTAAAGTGATTTCAAATTCATATTTACCTGATGGGATAGGAATACGTTGTTGGTCATAAAAATTTGTCTTTATACTATTGCTATCAGCATATTCAGGACTTTTAAGGTTGTATTTTTTGAAATCAATTATTTTATCATCTTGTTTAAACACATAAGTAATCTCAATGGTTGCTTGCCAAACATTTCCAATTTTAACATATTCTAACGAGGTACCATTAAAATTAAGGTAGGTCTCTAAATAAGTTGCGTTACTTGGCGATGAAAAAGTACTATAAGAAAAGTTGGCTTTGATTTTTTGAGCAAAACCATTATTAATCAATAATAGGGTAGGTAATAAAAGTGTGAAAAACCTCTTCATTTTTGTATTAAATTAATTTGTAGGTAAAGTTAATATTAAAATAACGAATAAAAATAGGCTATTTGATTAAAGGTAAAAAACTGGTAATGAAAGGTTTTTAAAAAATTAGGTGAAAAAAATTATAAAAAATGTTGTTTTTTAAAATGTATTGCTACTTTTGCAGCGGAGAAATGGCAGAGCGGTCGAATGCGGCAGTCTTGAAAACTGTTGTACTGCAAGGTACCGGGGGTTCGAATCCCTCTTTCTCCGCCAGAAAACAAAAAAGCCTCACATTTGTGAGGCTTTTTTGTTGTGTCAAAATTCATCGTCTTCAAACACCAAATCAGCATCTTTTTCCCAGATTTCCATCTCGCAAGGTTTACAGTTAAATTTCAATTTGTACTCGTTTTCACCATGCTTTAAAACAAGCGGTTCAACCACTTTATCACCCATACTCTCTCGTTGAAATTTAGGGCATTTACCTAGTTCATATTTCACACAATATTTGGTTGTCATTACACGAGATTTTCCAGGATCCCATTGTAATTCAAAAGCTTTTTCAATTTCAGTAACACCATGTCGTTTATAAAAAGAGCGAGCTAATTTGTTGGCAACGTTATAGGTAAAATCTAATTGAGTTACGGGGTAGGGATGGTCAGTTTTTTTTATTTGATATTCTTCTCGATGATATTCATTTACTCTTATATCTATCAATTGGTCAAGAACTTTTCTTCTTATTTCGTTTATTTTAGAAATGGGTAAAAACCAATTACTAGTAAAATCTATTTTAATACCATCAACAATAAAAGGGGTATTTCCTGTTTTTGATAGGTTGTTTTTAATGTTTAGAATTACAGATTCTTCATTTTTACTTTTCTCTTTTTCTGTTTCAATTTTAGCAATGCTCTGATGACCATCTTCATCAGTAGCTACTAGTTTAAAACCTTTATTTGTTTCAGAAAAAATGAAGTTAACCCCAATTTTACGAATAGCGCTATCTTCACGTTCAACCAATTTGTTAAATGAAGCGTCAGCATTTCGGTATATTACAGTTCCTTCTTTTATAGGTTTAAAAGTATTTGGAATAACTAAACCGTTTATAATGGTGTTAATTTGAGCTCCATCAGCTTCATTATTTTCATTGATAAAATAAAGACCATCTCCATTGTTTAATTTGTCTGCATTTTCAATAAAATAACCTTTGTTGGTTGTACTTATCAATTGACCAATCACTTGTCCTTGCGATTTAGGGGTTTCCCAAGAACCAATTTTTTCGGTTCGTTTGTTTACAAAATAATCGGTGTAACCTCTATTAAAACTTCTATCCATTTCTGCGTCAAAATTGTAAAAAGTTCTACCCGATGAAGATTTTTGGTAATTAGGGTTGTTTTCTAGAAAAGCATCTAGCTTTTTTCTCAAATAAGAAACATTGTTTTTAACATAAACAAGGTCTTTTAAGCGTCCTTCTATTTTAAAAGAGGTAATACCTGCTTCAATTAAGTTTGGTAATTGGTTGCTTAAATCTAAATCTTTAATGGAAAGTAGGTGACTATTAGCTATTAATGTTTTACCAGTTCCATCTATTAAATTATATGGTAATCGGCAATTTTGAGCACACGAACCTCTGTTTGCACTTCGTTCACCACCAGCTATACTCATGTAGCAATTTCCACTAAACGAAACACATAGTGCTCCCGAAACAAAAAATTCCAATTCAACATCAGTTGCATCATGGATTTCTTTTATTTGATCTAAATTTAATTCTCGAGCCAAAACAACTCGTTTCATTCCTGCGTCAGCAAGAAACTTAACATGCTTTGGGTCTCTATTGTTGGCTTGGGTACTAGCATGAATTACAATAGGAGGTAAGTCCATTTCCATTATGGCCATATCTTGTACAATTAGGGCATCAACACCTATATCATACAGTTCATAAATAAGTTTTTTACAATCATCTAACTCCTTGTCGTATAATATTGTATTGATTACCACAAAAACTTGTGCTTTAAATAAGTGAGCATATCGAACCAACTCTGCAATATCTTCAACGGGATTAGTTGCATTTGAACGAGCCCCGAATTGAGGTGCTCCAATATAAACAGCATCAGCACCAGCATTAATAGCTGCCATGCCTTGAAATAAATTTTTGGCAGGAGCCAGAATCTCAACTTTCTTTTTCATACAGTTACAAAAATCCTAAATAATTTAATACAATCGAATAATAAATTGGATTTGAAAAATTAAAGTTGGTAGAGTATTATTTAATTTCGTAGCGTTATTAACTCATCATGTTGGCTATGAACAAACTTGTTTTTTTATTCTTGTTAATAGTTGTTCTTCTATCGAGTTGTTCGTCGGTTAAAAAAATTGAAGCCATTAAACCAGAACCAGATGATGCTAGTCCTTTGGTATACGATAACACTCCTTCTTTTATTAGTCTGCCTATTAGTATTAAACTTAAAGATGTGGAACATCAAATTAATAAATTGCTTCACGGCTTAATTTATGAAGATAACAATATTGAAGATGATGACATTGCTGTTAAAATTTGGAAGTTGGCCCCAATAATACTCGAAAATCAGCAAGAAGGAAAAATAAAAACAACCTTACCTTTAAAAGTACTTGTTAAGTATCGCTATGGATTTAGCAAGTTTGGAATTTCCATGTATGATACTCGTGACATCGATTTAAGCGGGACAGTTACTTTGGTTAGTAATGTTGGATTGGTTAATTGGAATTTAAACACTCAAACCGAACTAAAATCGTTAGATTGGACCTATTCGCCAACGATAAATATTGCAGGAAAGAATATAGCCATTACATATTTAATTAACCCTGCAATACGATTGTTTAAAAAGGATATTGAAAAAAGTATTGATGATGCGATAAAAGAATCAATGGATTTTAAACCTCATGTTTTAGATGCCTTAGATAAAATTTCAACTCCCTCAGAAATAAGTTCAGAATACCAAAGTTGGTTAAGGATTGTTCCAATAGAATTATATACTACAAAATCAAATTTAGAAAACAGTGTAATTAGTTTAAACATGGGCTTAAAATGTTATATCGAAACACTAATTGGACAACAACCTGAACCAAAATTTGACCGAAATGATATCGTGTTAAAACCTGTTTCTAAAATGCCCGATAAAATAAATGCCAACATTGTAGCTGTTTCTACCTATAAAGAAGCTACAAATTTGATGATGAAAAATTTTAAAGACCAAGAATTTGGAGAAGGTAAAAAGAAAGTAACTGTAAAAAGTATTGCCATTTGGCAAAAAGATTCAAAATTGGTTATTGCATTAGATTTACTTGGGAGTGTAAACGGAACCATTTATTTAACAGGGTTTCCGCAATATAACGAAACTACTAAGGAACTGTATTTTGATGAATTGGATTATGTGTTGGATACAAAAAGCAAATTGTTGAAATCCGCAAATTGGTTAGCATCAAGTTTTGTGTTGAAAAAAATTAGAGAAGCTTGTAGGTATTCAATAGCAACCAACCTTGACGAAGCGAAACAAGAAATGCAAAAATACACCCAAAATTATTCGCCAATGCAAGGCGTTTATGTAAATGGTGAAATTGGTGATATTGAGTTTAAAAAAATTCAGTTGACCAATAAAGCAATTCTTGCTTTTTTAAATATAAATGGTAAAATTGATGTAGCTATTGATGGGTTGAAATAATAGGTTAACCATGAACAGTTTCCGATTTTCCGTAGTTTTTAATCACTTCGCCTTCAAATTCAATTAAATCTTTCCAACGTTTATCAACATCTAATCCTTTTCCATATTTTCTTGCAAACCCTATAAAAGTGGTATAATGTCCTGCTTCACTTATCATTAAATCGTGATAAAATTTGGCTAATTCTGGGTCGTTAATTTTTTCTGACAATAGTTTAAAGCGCTCACAGCTTCTGGCTTCTATCATCGCAGAAAACAACAATCGATCTACCAAACTTTGTTGACGGTTACCACCTTTAATCATAAACTTAAACAATTCATTTACGTAGCTATCTTTACGCTCACGCCCCAAAGTATAGCCACGTTTCTTAATTATTTCATGTACCATTTCAAAATGCTGCAATTCTTCTTGAGCAAGAGCTAATAAATCGGTTACTAAATCAGTATGTTCGGAGTTTAACGATATAATGGTAATGGCATTGGTAGCAGCTTTCTGCTCACACCACGCATGGTCAGTTAAAATTTCTTCAATATTCGATTCTACAATGTTTACCCAACGTGGGTCGGTTTCTAGTTTTAATCCAAGCATAAATTCATGTTTTTTTATTCGGCAAAAGCTATAATGTGTCCATCTAAATCACTAATGTATCCAACTTTATCACCCCAATCTCTTTGAATAAAAGGGCTAATTTCAGTAGCGCCCAATTTGATTCCTCTATTCAAATATTCAGTAGCATGTTTTACTTTTAAATACAATTCACACCTTGGTATACCATTTCCAATATTGGGGTGTGGAGTTCTATTACCCAATATTTTTACAATACCATTTTCTGGCATTAGCCCAAGTTTACAATTGTCTGCTAAGGTAAATTCTGTCATGCCTGGAACATGTAATGATGGTTCAATTAATAATAATTGTTGGTAGAAATTTTTACTTTTCTCTTGGTCGGCAACGTACAAAATAAATTCACAAGCTATCATAACATAAAAATAGTAAATAAGTTATTCTTTTTCGGTATCAAAAATACTTTTAACAGCATCTTCGTATGCAGTAATATTTTTGGCTTTTTTTATCTTTTTAAATACTTTTTTAGGGTTGATAAAGGTGGGGGCGAAATACTCCCAATAATGCATCATTTTTAAAATGGTATGACTATCACCTGATAAAGCCTGACTAAATTCATCGAATAAAGTATCGTGAAATTTACTAAATATTTCTAATCTGTTTTCGGGATACTTAGTTGTATTATTTTTAATCATATTGGGTAAAAAAGGGTCAGCAATTAAACCTCTACCAATCATCCAATGATTAATTGTTGGAAAACGATTTTTCAACTCATTAAAAGCATTAACAGATGTAATATCACCATTGTAGTATATTTTATGGTTGGTATGCTCCAAACATCGTTGAAACGAATCTAAATCAACACCACCTTTGTACAACTGTTTACCAATACGAGCATGGATAGCAATATTTTTAATGGGATATTTTTCTAAAAGTGGGAATACCTCTAAAATTTCTGTTGGATTATCGTAACCCATTCTCATTTTCATGGAAACAATGATATTGCTTTCGGCATGAACTTTATTTAAAATAGCATCAATTCGTTTTGCATCATTAATTAAACCAGAGCCTAAACATCGGTTAGTTACCATAGGGTAGGGACAACCCAAATTCCAATTGAGTTCTTTGTAGCCAAATTGCTGTACATATTTTGCTACAAACAAAAACTCATCAGCATCATTGGTCATTATTTGAGGAATAAGTTCTTTTACGGTATTGTTTTTTGGTAAAATATCACGCTCAAAAGCAGGTTTTATTTCCATTTTTCCGTTAAAACGGATGTAAGGCGTATAAAATGTGTCGATACCTCCAAAATATTTATTGAAAGCATTTCTAAACCTATAATCGGTAAATCCTTGGAGAGGCGATGAAAGTAGTGTGTGATTCACTAAAATTATTCTTTTTAGATAAAATTTTACTGTAACAAAGGTATGTTTTTTACGTCTGTAGAATATAAATCTGATAAAACAAACCGCTATCGTGCATAATTTTTAATTGTTTTATTTTTACTTTCGCACTATGGGAAAAGTAATAGGAATAGCTGGTAAAGAAAAACCAGGATCAGACATGGTAGTTTATGCCTCAGCAAAAGCGTCGATAGAAAAAGGTATTGGAGATGATTATCGTGGAATAAAAAAAGATGATAGACAGGTTTCTATAATGTCGTTAGAAAGCTGGGACGAAGTTTGTGCGGAGCTTAATCGTAAATTGCATTGGACAAAAAGAGAGGTTAATGTTTTAGTTGAAGGTGTTGATTTAGTAGATTCTGTAGGAGATATTTTAAAGATTGGTGAGTTTTATATTGAAATTACAGCAGAATTAAAACCCGGAAACAAAATGGATACTGTTTCGGCAGGCTTAAAAAATGCACTAACTCCAAACTGGAGAGGTGGTGTAACTGGAAAAGTATTAAGCGATGGAATGATTCATGAAGGTGATACAGTTACTTTAATGGAAAGGGCTTAAAACAAACTCAACTGTTCGCTTGGTCGGCAAAAAGCTTTTAAATTATAGGCTGGCCAAACTCTATCTTTTAAGTATTTATTTCGGGCTACATCAAACATATTTTTAATCATATAAGATGTTTCACCATGCAATTTCATTCGGTTTTTTCCTTTACTGTGTAAATTGCCATTGTTAATTTCTCTAATTTGATTCAATACTTTATCAGCTCTATCAGGATAAGTAGTTCTTATCCAGTTTTCAAAAATCTCTGCAATTTCTCCGTTTAAACGAACTGTGGTATAACCAACCGACAAAGCACCTAATTCAGCTACTTTTTTAACAATGTTTGGTATTTCATGGCTGTTTAAGCCGGGTATAATAGGAGCAACCATAACATTTACAGGAATGTTGTTGGCGGCAAGCATTTCTAAGGTTTCCAATTTTTTTTGAACAGAAGCTGTTCTTGGTTCTAATACACTTCTTAATTCATTATCAAACGAGGTGATGCTTAAACTTACATGCACCAGGTTAAGTTTAGCCAATGGTATCAATAAATCGATATCTCGTTGAATTAAAGAATTTTTGGTAATAATACTTACAGGATGTTGGTATTTTAAACAAACCTTTAACAATTCTCTCGTAATTTGTAACTTTCGTTCAATGGGTTGGTAGCAATCGGTATTTCCAGACAACATAATTGGGCTAACTATCCATTTTTTAGTATTGAATTGTTTTTCTAATAACTTAGGAGCTTCGGGTTTGTAAATAATTTTACGTTCAAAATCTAACCCTGCACCATAACCCCAATACTGATGGCTTTCTCTAGCATAACAATACACGCAGCCGTGTTCACAACCTTGATAGGGATTCATTGAATACATAAAAGGAACAGTAGGACTATAAACCTTGTTTACTATCTTTTTAGGATGTTCTGCTATATACTGTGTTTTTGTGTTTTCCAAAAAAGGAACATCTATTCCCTCAAGGTGTTCATTTACATATTGAGTTTTAAAAAATCGGTTGTTTACTTGGATTTGACTTCCTCTGCCTTTTATGGATTGTTGTATCATAGTATTATGGATTTAATATTTTATAAAGTTAGCTACAATTATTGGTTTATTTGACTTATATTTGTAGTTATGGGAAAATTAGCTAAAAACATTAAGCATTTAAGAACTTTAAAAGGGTTAACTCAAGAACAGTTAGCTATTGAATTAAATATTACTAAATCGAGAATAGGCTCATACGAAGAGGGTAGGTCAGAACCATTAATAGACACATTAATTGAATTTTCAACTTATTTTAAATTACCTATTGATGCATTGGTTAAAAATGATTTGAGTTTAAGTTCAACCGATACGTTTATTGATATTGGGAATCAACGGGTGTTATTTCCGATAAGAGTGGATGAGAACAATGATAATGTAATAGAGGTGGTTACCAAAGAAGCCTCAGCTGGTTACTTGCAAGGTTATACCGACACCGAATTTGTTGCCAATCTGCCAATCATGAGTTTAAATTTTTTACCAACAGGGAAACATCGTGCATTTCCAATAAAAGGAGATTCCATGCATCCTTGGGTTAAGGATGGAGATGTGGTGGTTTGTGAATATTTAGAAAGTATTCATCAAGTTAAAAACAGCTACTGTTACATTATTTTAACTAAAAATGATGGTTTGGTGTATAAGCGTGTTTTTACAGATAAAATAGAGGAGGGATATTTAACTCTTTCGTCTGACAATAAAATGTACCAACCTTATTTGTTGCATTTATCCGATGTGTTAGAAATTTGGCAATTTAAACTCAACTTGTGTATAGGACAATACCAAGAAGACGAGTTAAATCCTGCCAGCATTTTAAATTTAATGAGAAGTGTTGGAATTGAATTAAAGGATTTAAAAAGTAGAGTAGGGAGGCTAGAAGAATAAAAAAAAAAGACACTTCAAATGAAGTGTCTTTTTAATTTATTACGATTATACGAAACTATTTTTTGTTGATTAACAACTCATAATCATCAAAATCAATTTTACCACCAAATAGTTTCATTGATTTGTCAATAATAGTTCTAGCTTGTGCATCAGGATAGCCCAATCCAATAGCATAACGCTCAATTAATTGAATTTGTTTTTCATCCAAATTATGGTCGGCAGCCATCATCTTAAAAAAGTCATAAATTCTTTCCAATCTAACCTCTGAACGAACAGGTGGTATCAACGGGTAGTTTTTTCTGTTTTCAACAATTTGAACATACTCATCAGCTGTAATTCCTAATCTATGAGCAAATTTTTTAACAATTTGTTCTTCGTCTGAATTAAAATTACCATCAGCATAAGCCAAGTTTACGATAGCTGCAAAATGTGCTAAATTGTTTCTATGTTCACTTGATTCGTATAAATCTATAATTGACATAATGTTTTTTCTTTAAATTAATTTTTCGCAAAATAACTCAATTTATTACTAATTAAGAACTATATACTTTCAATTTATTTGCATTTTTAATTCGAAATAAAAACAATTAAAATTTATCTTTGAAACATGAACCAAATCAAGTATTTACTACCGTGCGGTTATTTAGCATAATGTCAAATTATATGACTTATTTATTTGTCTTATAATGTATTGCGTTATGTTAACATAACTTTGGTTAATAATTAATTTAGTTTAAAATCTTCCAACAAATTTTATATGTTTTAAGTAGCTTTGTTTTTCAAAAGCGGAAAACATTGTTAAAATTTGTTGGAAGATTTTAAACGACCACTAATAAAAAAATGTGAGGAACGAACGGTGTTTTTTTAGTAGTGGAAATTAATTGTTAAAGCGTTGCCCGTGCGGTTATTTAACATAACGACTAATTATAGGAAAAAATTATAACAAATGGAAAAAATAGAACATTTAGAAACTACAAAGCTATTAACAATACATAGTATTAAGTTTAGAGCATTAGCTGAGGCTCTAAAAAAAGTTGATGAAAATATATTTAATGAGTATGAGTTAATATTTAGAAAATTAGAATCTGAGAATCAAATTCTAAAAGATATTAACGAAGAGATTTCTTTGCTTCGACAAAATCGTCAATAAAGCCAAACTGCAAGGCTCTTTTTCTTAATGTTCTTATTTTTTTAGTAACACTCATAATTTTGTCCTATAATGTATTGCGTTATGTTAATATAGCTTAGGTTTTTAAAGAATTAATTCTTTTAAAAGGGCAAAAAAAAAATTATTAAAACAAAATCAAGTAAGGGTTTAAAATTTGCGGTTCAGTTATTCACACTTTTCT
Source organism: Flavobacteriales bacterium (assembly GCA_020635795.1). Lineage (NCBI taxonomy): Bacteria > Pseudomonadati > Bacteroidota > Flavobacteriia > Flavobacteriales > Flavobacteriales bacterium. The sequence goes on along the minus strand of JACJZD010000001.1, from coordinate 1,213,757 downwards.
ATTTTTTTAAATAGGAGTTCATGATTTCCGTTTTACTCCAATTAAAGCAAATTTTAAACTCTTACCTACCTCTTTCTTTTAGCAAAAAATGGGTAAAGCCTTTTTAGCTTTACTTATTTTTTAGCTGCGTGAGGGATAGAAGCGATACCCCACAGCGAAGCGAGGCGTATAAGCGGATAGCCCGACCTTTAGGGTACGCCCTAAAAATTCAACTTTGCCTTAAATCCATAACAATAAATATTCTATATTTTTCGTTTAGGTATTAATCTCAATGTATTTACTTAAAAATGAAATATTTAATTAGTTGTATAATTCTATTCAGCATTTCAAATTGCTATTCACAAGAGATACTATTTGAAAAATTAAATGTTGACACATTAAATAATTATATACTTAATTATATGAATCATGTAAGAGATTCTTTAAACGCCAAGAATAAATATAAAACAAAAGAAAGGTGGGTGAAACCATTATTTAAGAAATATGGTTATTATAAAACAGATACATTAGCAAAAGATACTGTCATTGTTAATGTCTTAAAACAAGATAGTAATTTAATTAAAGCTGCAAAACACCAAGTAAATTACATCTATGAGATTAATAAAGCAGAACATGAACAATATCCATATTATAATGGAATTAAAGTAGAGGTAGATACCATTTTAAAAACCTTAATAGATAGAGAAAAATATTTTAAAACAAATTTAAAATCAGAAATTTGTTTACAAACAGGATATGGGTATAAGAAAAATGGATATTTCATACCTTTTAGAAATGAAACTGAATTTGAAATTTATAAGTTTTTTTCTAAAACTATAGTAAATCTATATTTAAGCTCAAAAGGACATAGAGAATTATTATTACATCCAAGGTACAAGTTAACAGGTATCGCTACTGTAGAATCTAAAGATGGTTATAATATTTTTAATACCATTGTATTTGATTGATTATTAATTCTTATATTAGACATATGTTAGGAGTGTATAATAATAATGTTATGAAGCTAATTAGAAAATTCATTATCATCTTTATATTTTTCCCATTTAGTTTAAATGCACAAATAATAAAAACCGAACATATTTCATATAGTATAAGAGAGCCTGGTGAAACAACATGGTCTAGTTGGAAAGATGGAGTGCAACCTATTACTTTTAATATAAATGAGAATAAAATAACAGTTGGTATTCTTAACTTTCGAATAGTTAAATATTACGGAGTAGTGCCATCAGAATTTAAAGGTGCAAAAATGCATAAATGGAACGTGATTGAAATTGGCACACCTAATGAATATACAATTTATGTAAAGATCTTAGATGGTGGAAAAAATCTGTTATACATAATAGAGAATTCAGACCAAGTCATAGATATCTGTGCAGGATTCAATTTTACTGGTTTTACAAACGCATTAAATACTAGTAGTAAAACGGATAACACTCCAAGTTATATTGTTTATTCCATTAATAAACTCCATTCTATTCTTCAATGTCATTACTGTAAAAAGCAATACACAATGGAATTACCATCAAGAATTGTTGAAACATCGAATTCAGAAGGTAAATCTGCTTTAATTGAAGCTGCTTATTTTTACTCCAATCAAGTAGATAATACAAATATGATTAATAGTAAATGTTTAGCACTAAGTAATGAAAGTGATAAACATGAATTTCTAGAGATTAAGAAATGGAATACTATCCTGCAGAAAAAGGAACACAATGAATCTTATGATGAAGTCATGAAGTCATACGAGAGCTTAGGTGCTATAGAAAAATCAATTTTTGTTAACTGCATGAAAGCATCTACAGCAGCGCTAGCTGCAGGAAAAATTAGTGGAATAGATTAGTTTTTTATAATTACTACCTTAAAATAGAAAACGCTACTTCTAACAAATAGTATAAAAGGTTTATAACAATATTTATATTATGAAAATAGATAACCCAGAAAACAGAATAGCAATTGCAAATTTAATTTGCGATTTACGATTAAAAGATTACCCAATAAATATTTACAAAAGATTAATTAATACCCTTTTATGGTCTGTAACTACAGATTCATATAATGGTAAGGTTGACGATATTAAATACAAAAAATTATATTGGACAGAAAAAGCAATAAAGAAAAGAAATAAGAATATCAAAGATAAAGTTGATATTAATAAAGGTTTAAGACATGAACATTTAATACCTAAAAATTTAATTAGAAATAGCATAGAAAGTTTAAAACAACCTACACCCGAGTTAATTCTAGAGGTAATAAATAATTATGAATTTGCTGCAATTGTTACAAAGGAAGAAGATGATAAGATTAATAAAATTGGCTTACGACAAAAAATACCTAAGGGTTATACATTAGAAAATGCCACAGAAGACTTAGTGTTAAGTAGATATATTGAAGCAGGAATTAAATTATATGAAGTTCAATTTATTGAAAATGAAGTTAGAAGCATAAATGAAAAATTAATCTTTAAAAACAAGAAACACATAATTAGACCTGACAAAGGATGAGTAAACTCTACAAATATGCCCAGCATTTTACCAAGCTCGAACTAATGAAAGCTCGGTTAGAAGTATTCCAAAATGAAAGTGGGAGAGAGGGAGTAGATTTTATTGTTAAAACCAAATCAGGTAATTATCACGAATTGTATTTGCAGCCCATCAACTTAGAAATAGAAAGAAGCGTTAAAATCACAAAAACCGTTTTAGGAGAACCAAAAGACAACCTTTGGGTGGCGTTGGTGCTGTTTATGAAAGACATTGAACCGGTATTGTATTTAATACCATCAACACAACTCGCAAAGCCCGATGATTACATATTTATCAATAACGACCAAGGCGAACGCTTCAAACACTTGTCAAATTGGGAAATAAAGGTATTTACCAAGGCAATTCCAGAGTTGAGCAAGTTTGCTTTAGATAATATGTTACAAAGTTTATAGTTTTCTATTTAACATAATTATTAGCAGGATTTAAAGAGCGTTGGCAGGAAAGAAATGCGGGCAAGCGTTTGGCGTGAATGGACAAATGCTTAGTAATACATTAAAGGCGTTTACGTTTTTCCCGCCTTAGCGGGGAACTTACTTTAATAGAATTACTTGCATTTGTACAGAGAGCGTTGAAGCATATTTCTTTCTTGATTTTTTGGTTCTTTTTTATCAAGAAAAAAGAATAAATCAAACCAACTCAGTGACGCAGCATAGAAAAATGCGAAAAAAAGCCTTATTAAGGCAAATAGCATTTTTTGTATGCAAGTGAACTACCACATAATTTTTTTGAGCGATGGCAAAAGAATAAATTTTTTAAAAAAGAAAGGCATGTGCGGCTATTTACACATAATGGCTAATTATAGGACAAATGGAGGGAAACGGAATTCACGAATACATTAATTTAAAATAAAAAAGAATGAGTAAAATGATATACCGCTTAAAATCTAAACTTCCTGAGAAACGGAATGAAATGGAGTTCATGAGTTCCATTAAAAAAATAAACAACTCACGAATAATCGAATATTTTTAAATTTACGGAGAATTACTTTGAATACGAGAATTTAAAGAAGCGTTGGAATGTGTGTTCTATTTACTTTGCTGCCATAAGCAAAGCAAGTGAGGAACGAACGCAGACATAATATCCATTATAGTTGACAAACGCGTTAAAGACTTAAAAAAATAAGAATAGCGTTTTGTCCTATAATTAATATTATGTTAAATAGAATATTTTTTACACCTAATTATATCGTATCATTGTAATATAAATGAACACTTCCATCCAACCGAAAATTGAGGCTATAGAAATTGTTTTTGAAGACGATTATATTATTGCTGTAAATAAACCCAATAACTTTTTGGTACACCACTCACATTATGCCAGAAATATTGAAGAACCAACATTGTTAGAACAGTTAACCAATCAATTAGGTACTGAATATTACCCTATACATCGTTTAGACCGTAAAACCTCTGGAATTATACTTTTAGCTAAACAAAAAGAATTTGTAGCTCCGTTTCAAGAACTGTTTAATCAAAACGATATTCACAAAACATATTTTGCTATTGTTCGTGGTTTTTCGCCAAATACGGGTAAAATTGATACTCCAGTAAAAAATGACGATACGGGTGTTTATAAAGATGCGTTAACCAATTACCAAACCATTTGCAGTATAGAATTAGACATTCCAGTTACACCTTACGATAAATCGCGTTACAGTTTAATAAAATTATTACCTGAAACTGGTCGTATGCATCAATTGCGTAAACACATGAACAAAATTAATCATCCAATTGTTGGTGATTATAAATACGGCGATCGGTTTCATAACCGTATGTTCGAAACACAGTTTAACTGCAACTATCTTTTTTTGCACGCTTATAAAATTGAGTTTACTCACCCCCTAACCCTTAAAAAAATAAGTTTAACAGCCGAGTTTCCTTTAGATTGGATGCTTATTTTTAACGTTTTTAATTGGAACATTAATGAGAATTGACAAATTTATTTGGGCGGTACGTTTGTTTAAAACCAGAACATTAGCAGCAAAAGCTTGCGATGGCGAAAAAGTAAAACTTAATGGAGCTTTCGTAAAACCGAGTAAAGTAGTTAGTATTAGCGATGAAATAGCTTTAAAAGTGATACCTATTTGGCGAACTTTTAAGGTATTAGACTTACCAAAATCGAGAGTTGGCGCAAAATTAGTTAGTCAATACATTGTAGAAACTACTCTTGAAGCAGATTTGGTTCAACTAGAACAAATTCAATTGCAAAATCATCAAAACAAAGTACTTGGAATAAAAGGTCGTCCAACTAAAAAAGACCGTAGAGATTTAGATAAATTAACCGATTAATTAAATCTTTTATAAAATCGTTATATTTACAGATACCTAACCAATAAAAGAACAAAAAATGGAAACTAAAAAAACAATCATTGTATCAGTAATAACAACACTAGCAACAATGTTAATTGTGGCGGTAATTATGCACCTGTGTTGTGGTAATTGTGGTGGAAAATCATCATGCTCAAAAGCAAAATCGCATTGCGAACAGTCTTCTTCTTGCAAATCGGAATCAGCTTGTTCTGGTAAATCAAAATGTGGAAAAGAAAAAAAATGTGCTAAATCATCATGTGAAAAAGGCACGAAAACTATGGAGTGGACATCGGAAGATGGTGATAAAGTAGTTAAAAAGGTTATTGAAGTAGAGATTGATGAAAAAAAATAATGAATTAATTGACTTTAAAACAACAATAATATGGGACCAAATTTTTTAATTTTATTAGCAGCAGCATTAGTACCAATGGTAATGGGTTTTATCTGGTACAATCCGAAAACCTTAGGTAATGCTTGGATGAAAGCTGCAGATGTAACCGAAGAAAAAATGAAAGGAGCTAATATGGGCTTAATTTTCGGATTAAGTTATGTATTTAGCTTAATGTTAGCTTTAGCTGTATATTTCATTGTTGTACATCAAGCACACATTTTTTCGGCTTTAATGAACGAGCCAGGTATGCAAGATCAAACTGGAGAAGCTTGGACTTTTGCTCAAGATTTTATGACTAAATATGGTCAAAACTTTAGAACATTTAAGCACGGTTTATTTCATGGTATATTAGACGGAATTGTTTTTGCTTTACCAATTTTAGCCACCAATGCCATGTTTGAAAGAAAAGGATTTAAATACATTGCCATTAACGGTGGATATTGGATTATCACCATTGGTTTAATGGGCGGAATCATTTGTCAGTGGGCTTAACACATATCATCATTAAATAAAAAAGCAGCCATTGGCTGCTTTTTTTATATTCCTTTAATTCTCTCCCAAAGCGAACCAATTAATTTACCACCCTCTTTAAAAGTACGTGGTCGTTCAATAGCTTGAAATTCTCCATGTTCATCGTACATCAATTCAAAACTAAAAATAAACTCCGAATTTTTAGCATCTATTCCATTTTGTCCGAATCGTAAATCGTTAAACAACAATTTACCATCACGTTCTTCAATAGTAAACCATCCTTCCGATATTTTTATTAGTTGTTTAATCTTCTTTTCGTTTATCATGTTACCCAACAAATGATGGTTTTTGGGAATCATCTCCGAATATGCTACATCTTGTTTGTCTAACAAGGAATAATAACCCACCAAAAAACCATCGTCTAACATTACATTGGCGCTCCATAATATCGAATTTAAAGGTGTTGGACGAGTTTTAACTTCAATATATTCAATGTGTTGTTTCTCTAACGATGCAATAAATTTAGGATAGCTTATCCATTTGAAGCCCAGTGTTAATACCATGTAAAAGCTACTAACTATTAATCCTAAGTTATTTAATGTTTTGCGTTTTACGGTGCCTTTTTTGTAGCACATTGCTGCAATTAAAAAAGCTATAAAAGGTAAGGTATATAAAGGGTCGGCAACAAATATGTTTTTATAAGCAACACGGTATTCGTGAGGCCAAAAAAGTTGTGTTCCCCAGGTAGTATGAGCATCTAATAAGGGATGAGTAATTAAACTTAAAAACATTAACCACGTCCAATCTTTCCAAGTAGCATTAAGTTTACGATGAATTTTACTGACAATCCAACCCAAAATGGGTGCGAAAATGACACTAAACAATATAGAATGAGAAAAACCACGATGTATTTCTAGTGCCGTAACATTGTCGGTAAAATGTTTTGCAAACACATCCAAATCAGGGGTAGTACCTGCAACAGCACCCCATAAAATAGCCCAATTTCCTACTTTTTTCCCAATAGCTGCTTCACCAACAGCCGAGCCTAAAACTATCTGGGTTAAGGAATCCATCGTTTAAACAAAATTGGCTTTAAATGGTTTCCTTAATTCAAACTCACTTGGTGTTATGGTTTTTAGTATGGGTTTGATGAGTTTGTTTTTTACCGAATTTTTATGTTTTACATATAATTTCATATTGGTAGGAACAGCACCTAAACAACTTTTAATTTCTTCAGCAGTTCTTCCAAAGCGTACTTCTGTTGTTTTTTTCTGAATGGCAACTGCCACTAAATCGTACAACATACGTTGGTAAAGGGCATACTCAATATTGTAATCGTAGTCAATACCAACATAATTGGCATCTAAAACATTGTTAAACCAAAAAGCTGAACTAAATCCAATTAATTTATTTTCTAGAAAATAACCGGTTACAATAAATTGAGTTTTCAATTCTCGTTTAAAGTTAACAAATGCTTGTCCGTTTAGTTCTCCTAAAGAATAATCTGATTTATCTAATACATTACGATACAGTTCTTCAATGCGGTTTTGATGTATTAAAATTTCCTCATCAGTTAAATTTCGCTGAACAATATCAGCCGATTTCTTAACCACACTTTTTGCTTTAGTTCTAAATTTAGTGGTCATACTCATTAAGTAATCGTCTAAATTATTCCATGAAGGATGTATTTGTAAAATCATGTTGACATCAATCATAAAATCCCTGAAATCATCTTTTTTAAGCTGGTCGCTTTTATTAAAATTATCGGGCCAAAACTCTTTTAATAATATTACTGATGATTTCCATGTAGATTCTTCTTGTTTACGCAATTCTTTTAAGGCGTTATTCAAGCCAATGTATGCTTCTTCATTGGTTAGCTCATTTGAATAAATAAAACCATTTTCGCCACAGCAAAATACATTGCCACAAACCATTAACCCTACTTCGAGCGATTGGATTAACTTGTTTTTAATGTGATTGGTTAATATACACAACTGTTCTTGATAAGGTGAGCCTTTATCGATAAACTTTACAAGTTGAACAGAAGCAATTGCAACGGGTTTGTTGTTTTTATAAAACTGTATATATTTAAATTTAAGTTGAAATTTTAAAGCACTTTCTAATGCTCCTAAATAGTTGATTGATAAATAAATATTGTTGTTTATTTCATTCCAATGTTTATCGTTTACAGCATAAATGGAGTCGTAAAAACTGTAAGAAAGTTGGTGTTCGGCTTTACTTTTATTGGTTTGGTTCATTTAAATTTGATTAGAGGTTAAATTTAAGTTTTTAAACTGTTCAAAATCTTATCAATTTGTTAATTTTGTATAAATGGCACTGTTGCATGGTTATTTGTTAGGGTTAGGTTTTGTGATCTTCTTGGGTCCTGTGTTTTTCTATTTACTAAAATCTACCCTCGATGGAGGTTTCTTCTCTGGGTTATCAGTAGCTTTAGGTATTGTTTTTGCCGATTTAGTATGTATTATTATTTGCTCGTTGGGTGCAATAGCTTTTTTTGAAAACTCTAAAAATCAGTTTTGGATAGGTATAGTTGGAGGGTTAATTTTATTAGCGTTAGGGCTAAAATTTATTTTTAAACCTCAAATAAACACTGAGGTGGCTGCAAAAAAAATAACATTATCGAAAGCCAATTATGTTGCCTTTTTTACTCAGGGTTTTTTAATCAATTTTATCAATCCTTTTGTTTTTGTGGTGTGGATTGGAGTAATTGGTGTGGCTAAAGCAGAGTATCCTAATACCAACGATTTGTTTATGTTTTTAGGTGCAGCATTGCTGGGTATTTTTTCTACCGATTTATTAAAAGTGCTTACTGCACATCGAATTAAAAAATTTTTAAGTCCAAAACATTTAATTAACATTTATCGAGTTTTTGGTTTAATCCTCCTTGTATTTGGTATTTGGGCAATTGTTTATTGTTTTAAATAAATGATGGAAAACAAAAAAAGGGAAGATAATTTATCTTCCCTTTTTTTTTGATTACGAGTACCTATCAATTATTGATATTTTGCTTTAATTGCTTTTGCTTTATCGTATTGCTCTGTTTGAGTATATACTTTAATAAGCATGTTAGCCGTATCTACATCTTTTGGATTAAGCTCATTAGCTTTTTCTATTGATGGTATTGATGTTTCAAACAATTTTTTAGCCTCTAATTTCATTGCCTCAAACTTTTTGGTTTCGTTGTAAGGCAAAGCATTTGCTTCGTTAATTTTTTCTGCACCTTTATTAAAGAAATAAGCTCCTAAGTTAAAGTGTGCATCGTAATAATCAGGTTTGATTTCAATCGCTTTTTTATAATCCGCTACAGCTTTATCTTCGTTTTTTAAGTTTTCGTAAACTGTACCTCTAGCAAAATATAACACTTCGTTTTTAGGATTATTAGTAATCGCTAAATCTAAATTAGTTAAAGCTTCTTGGTGCTTTCCTGATGCTAAATAACCATCTAATTCAGTAACAATTAAATTATAATCGTTAGGATAAGCTTTTCTACCTTTTTTTACAATTTCATCAGCTTTTGCAGTATCGCCTTCTTTTTTGTAGATTTTTGATAAAGACATGTAAAGGTTTGGTCCGTTACCATCAACATTGTACTTTAACATAATTAAACCTTCGTAAACTTGTTTTGCAGTAGCGTTATCACCAGCTAATTCAGATGCTAAAGCAGTATTGTACATCATCATGGTATCCATCTTTCCTGTAAATTGACCCAACATTAATGATTTACCAAAACTTTCTTGAGCGCCTTTGTAATCTTTATTTTGGAATTGACCAATACCTTTATTACCATATTCTCCAGATAAACCAGGTATTTTTCTGCTAATGATATCCATATTGTATGTTTCATCATCAACTTTGATTTTACCTTCAAATGCCTCTTTAATGGCCATCATAAACTTCATTACATCTTCATCTTTTTCTAAGTCAAGTTTTTTAAGTTCTGGGTCTTGAAAATTTAATACCATAGCTTTCATATACGAATCAGTACATTTTTCTAGAGCATCTGCATCTAAACTCACACACGATTCTTTGCTTGTTTTACTTGCTAAAACATTAAAGTAAAGGTTACCTCTGTAATACCACGTTTTTGCCCATGTTTGAGCTTCAGCATCATTAATTGCTTCATTAATTGCAGCTAAACCATCAACTAATTCGCTACATTTTAATGAACGTTCGAATGCTTTATTGTAATTGTAAGCACTCACCACTTTAGCTTTTTGAGCAAATCCTAAGGAAGCTACAACAATAGTGGTTATTGTTAAAACTGTTTTTTTCATAAATTTTAATTTTATTCTTCGTTGTTTAAATCTTCTTCTGTATTATCAATATCCTTGCCACTATCAGTTTCGTCAGCTACATCAGCATCAGAAACTTGTTTTGCAACAACATTTCCTTCTTCATCTATTTGATCTGTCTCCTCATCTTCATTGTGTTCAACTCGAGTTACTGCAGCAATAGAATCGCCGTTACGTAAGTTTATTAAACGAACACCTTGAGTAGCTCTACCCATTACGCGTAAATCTTTTACAGCTAAACGAATAACGATACCGGATTTGTTGATAATCATTAAATCATCCTCGTCAGTAACACATTTAATTGCAATTAAATTACCTGTTTTATCGGTAACATTAATGGTTTTAACACCTTTACCACCTCTGTTAGTAACTCTATAATCTTCAACATCAGAACGTTTACCGTAACCATTTTCTGAAACTACTAAAATATGTTGCGATTCTGGGTCAGTAATGGTAATCATACCAATTACTTCGCCATTTTCAGGAATGGTAACTCCTCTTACACCTGAAGCGTTTCTACCCATTGGACGAACTTTTTCTTCGTTAAAACGAATTGCACGTCCTGATTTAATCGCCATAATAATTTCGTCCTTACCTGAAGTTAATTTTGCTTCTAACAATAAATCTCCTTCTCTAACTGTAATGGCATTAATACCATTGGCTCTTGGACGAGAATAGGCTTCTAAAGTAGTTTTCTTGATGATTCCTTTTTTGGTACACATTACAATGTAGTTGTTGTTAATGTAATCATCATCTTTTAAATCTTTAACATTGATGTATGTTAAAATTTTATCATCAGGCTCAATATTGATTAGGTTTTGAATAGCTCTACCTTTCGATTGTTTTGTACCTTCTGGAATTTCAAATACTCGCATCCAATAACACTTACCTTTTTCAGTAAACACTAGCAAATAGTTGTGTGTAGTTGCTACAAATAAGTGTTCTAAGAAATCTTCATCACGAGTTGCCGTTCCTTTTGAGCCTACTCCTCCTCTATTTTGTAATTTGTATTCCGATAAAGAAGTACGTTTCATGTAACCCAAATGAGAAATAGTAACTACCACCTCTTCATCAGGAATCATGTCTTCGATACTAAAGTCACCACCAGCGTATTCGATAACACTTCTACGCTCGTCGCCATATTTAGCTTTAACTTCTAATAACTCATCAATAATAATTTGCATTCTTCGTTCTTCATTTGCTAAAATATCTTGCAAATCTTTAATTAAATTCATGATTTGTTCGAATTCAGCTCTTAACTTATCTTGCTCCAGTCCTGTTAATTGTCTTAATCTCATTTCAACAATCGCTCTCGACTGTAGGTCAGATAAATTAAATCGCTCCATTAAGCTTTCTCTTGCTTCATCTGGGCTATTTGATGCTCTAATTATTTTTATTACTTCGTCAATGTTATCAGAAGCAATAATTAAACCTTCTAAAATATGAGCTCTTTCTTCTGCTTTTCTTAAATCGTATTGAGCTCTTTTTACTACAACCTCATGTCTAAATTCAACAAACTCAACAATAATATCTTTTAGGTTTAACATTACAGGTCTTCCTTTAACTAAAGCAATGTTATTTACACTAAATGAGGTTTGTAACCCTGTATATTTAAATAAATTATTTAATACTACATTCGCAATTGCTTCACGTTTTAATTCGTAAACAATTCGCATACCATTTCTATCCGACTCATCTCTAATATCAGAAATCCCTTCGATTTTTTTATCGTTGATTAAATCGGCTGTTTTCTTAATCATTTCAGCCTTGTTGGTTTGATAAGGTATTTCTGAAACAATAATTTGCATTCTACCCGATCCTACTTCTTCAATCTCCGCTTTTGCACGCATTACAATACGTCCTCTACCAGTTTCAAATGCTTCCTTAACACCTCCGTAACCATAAATAATACCACCTGTTGGGAAATCAGGAGCTTTGATGTGTTGCATCAAGCCTTCAACATCGATATCTTTATTATTAATGTAAGCAACAATACCATCAATAACCTCTGTTAAGTTATGAGGGGCCATATTAGTTGCCATACCTACAGCAATACCCGACGCTCCATTTATTAACAAAGCAGGTATTCTTGTTGGTAATACCGTTGGTTCTTCCAACGAATCATCAAAGTTTAATTTAAAATCAACCGTTTCTTTGTCGATATCTGCCAACATGTCTTCGGCAATCTTTCTTAACCTAGCCTCTGTGTAACGCATTGCAGCAGGACTATCACCATCAACAGATCCAAAGTTACCTTGTCCGTCAACCAACATGTATCGTAACGACCATTCTTGTGCCATACGCACCATAGAGTCGTAAACTGCAGTATCGCCATGCGGGTGATACTTACCTAAAACCTCACCTACAATTCTTGCTGATTTTTTATGTGCACTATTTGAACGTACACCTAAATCCATCATACCGTACAAAATTCTTCTGTGTACTGGTTTTAAACCATCTCTCACATCAGGTAAAGCACGAGAAACAATAACCGACATCGAATAATCGATGTACGCTGATCTCATTTCATCATCAATATTTATCTGAATTATTTTTTCTCCTTCAGCCATAATTTTTCCTTATTTAAACTCAATAAAATACCTTTTTTTTAGACCTTCGAAAATACACATTAAAAAAAGGTTTTCCCCTTAAAAAAAAGACTTACTTACTAACAAATTTTTGTTGAAAAATGAACATCTTCATAAACGGTTAAATATTTGATATATATTTACTTTTGAATTAAGCCAATAAGTCTTAACTTTATTAATCGAGTTGAGTCTAAAAACTAAATTTATGGATGCGAATTTTTCAGTAAAAGTTAAAGATGTTATCACTTACAGTAAAGAAGAAGCTTTACGTTTAGGTCATGACTACATTGGTGTAGAACATCTTTTATTAGGTATTATAAGAGAAGGAAATGGTTTAGCCATTAAAATATTAAAATCGCTGGGGGTTGATATTAAAGAGCTTCGATTAAAACTTGAAGAATCAACTAAGGCTGGCGATGCTGCAACACATACAATGGCTAATATACCTTTGATTAAACAAGCCGAAAAGGTATTAAAGATAACTTATTTAGAGGCAAAGATGTTTAAAAATAACATTATTGGTACTGAACACCTTTTGTTATCGATATTAAAAGAAGAAAATAGTGTTGCTTCAAAAGTTTTAAACTTATTGAATGTAAATTATAACGATGTTAAAGAAGAAATTATGATATTAAATTTAGTTGAAGAGGATCAACTTCCAAAAGCAGAATTTCCATCTGATAATGAAGATGACGATGACGGAAAGGGTTTTATGGGTAGTTCGGGTTCTGGCGCTGCAAAATCGACAGATGCGAAATCAAAAACTCCTGTATTAGATAATTTTGGTAGAGATTTAACCAAATATGCCGAAGAAGGTAAATTAGACCCTATTGTTGGTCGTGAGAAAGAAATAGAACGTGTTTCTCAAATATTATCACGTAGAAAAAAGAACAATCCTATTTTGCTTGGTGAACCTGGTGTTGGTAAATCTGCTATAGCTGAAGGATTGGCTTTAAGAATTATTCAAAAAAAGGTTTCAAGGGTTTTATTCGGAAAACGAATTGTAACACTTGATTTGGCTTCGTTGGTTGCAGGAACAAAATACAGAGGTCAGTTTGAGGAACGAATGAAAGCGGTAATGAACGAGTTGGAAAAATCTCCTGACATTATCCTTTTTATTGATGAAATTCATACCATTATTGGGGCTGGTGGAGCATCAGGTTCATTAGATGCTTCTAATATGTTTAAACCTGCATTGGCAAGAGGTGAAATACAATGTATTGGTGCTACTACTTTAGATGAATACCGTCAGTACATAGAAAAAGATGGAGCTCTAGAGCGTCGTTTCCAAAAAGTAATGATTGAGCCAACTTCAGTTGAGGAGACTATTATCATATTAAATAATGTAAAAGAAAAATACGAAACCCATCACAACGTAATTTACACGCCTGAAGCTATTGAAGCTTGTGTGAAATTAACCGATAGATACATAACCGATAGGCATTTGCCTGATAAGGCTTTGGATGCTTTAGATGAAGCTGGTTCTCGTGTTCACATAACCAACATAAAAGTTCCAAAAAACATCTTGGATATTGAAAAGAAAATTGAAGACATTAAAGAGAAGAAAAACCAAGTTGTAAGAAGTCAGAAATATGAAGAAGCAGCTCAATTAAGAGATACAGAGCGAAACCTATTAAGAGATTTAGATAACGCTAAAAATGCGTGGGACGAAGAAACGAAAAACCACAAAGAAACTGTTACTGAAGATAATGTTGCAGAAGTTGTAGGTATGATGACTGGAATACCTACTCAACGTATTGCTCAAGCTGAAGGAGATAAATTATTCAAAATGAGTGAACTCATGATGGGTAAAGTTATTGGTCAGGATGAAGCAGTAAAAAAAGTAGTTAAAGCTATTCAAAGAAACCGTGCTGGATTAAAAGACCCAAACAAACCAATTGGTTCGTTTATATTTTTAGGTCCGACAGGTGTTGGTAAAACACAGTTAGCTAAAGTATTGGCTAGAACAATGTTCGACTCAGAAGATGCATTAATTCGTATTGACATGAGTGAGTACATGGAAAAATTTGCTGTTTCTCGTTTAGTTGGCGCACCTCCAGGGTATGTTGGTTATGAAGAAGGCGGACAATTAACAGAAAAAGTGAGAAGAAAGCCCTACTCTATTGTTTTATTAGATGAAGTTGAAAAAGCTCATCCAGATGTGTTCAATATTTTATTACAAGCGTTAGATGATGGTCAGTTGACAGATAGTTTAGGAAGAAAAATAAACTTCAAAAACACTATCATTATCATGACCTCTAACATTGGGGCTCGTCAATTAAAAGATTTTGGACAAGGCGTTGGTTTTTCTACAGCAGCTAAAAAAGAAAGTGCTGATGAACATTCGGCATCTGTAATACAAAATGCACTTAAAAAAGCTTTTGCTCCCGAATTCTTAAATAGAATTGATGATGTGGTAATGTTTAATCATTTAACACAAGAAGACATTCATAAAATTATTGATATTGAATTACAAAGTTTGTACAAGAGAATCATTGAATTGGGTTACCAAATTAATTTAACCGAACCCGCTAAAGATTTTATTGCGGATAAAGGTTATGACTCTGCATTTGGTGCTCGCCCATTAAAACGTGCTATTCAAAAATACTTGGAAGATCCTTTAGCAGAAGAAATTATTCAGTCTAAATTAACTGAAGGAGACACCATAATGGTTGATTTGCACGAAAACAAGGAAGAACTTGTTATTTCTGTTCAGAAAGCAAAAAAGAAAAAAAATAGTTCTGAATCAGAAAAAGAATAAAAAAAAAGCCCCGCAATATGGTGGGGCTTTTTTATGAAGTAAAAATTAATGGTATTTTAATTTACCTGCATTTAATTATAACATTACTTTGCACTTATAAATCAAAAAGATGATACAAAAAGAAATTAACATTCTAGTCGTTGAAGATGAACCAAAAGTAGCTTCTTTTATAAAGTTAGGATTAGAAGAAAATGGTTTTGTTGTTGATATTGCCTACGATGGCAATATTGGTAAAAGAATGTTTGATTCTAAAAATTACAATCTAATTATACTAGATGTGAACATGCCTTTAAAAAACGGAGTAGAACTCTGTAAAGAAATAAGACATAAAAACATTAAAGTGCCTATTTTAATGTTAACAGCTTTGGGTACAACTGAGGATAAATTAACTGGGTTTGATGCTGGAGCTGATGATTATTTGATTAAACCATTTGAATTTAGGGAACTGTTGGCAAGAATAAAATCATTACTAAAGCGTAATTCAAACATAGAAAATGGTAGTAATCTAATCACTTTTTTAAATCTAGAAATGAATTTAGATACTTATGAGGTAAAAAGAGATGGAATTAAAATTGATTTAACCCAGAAAGAATTTGCATTGTTAGAATACTTATTACGAAATAAAGGTAGAGTGTTAACTCGATTGGATATTGCTGAAAAAGTATGGGATATTTCGTTCGATACAGGAACAAATGTTATAGATGTTTACGTGAATTTTTTACGTAAAAAAATAGATAAAGATTTCTCTCCTAAACTTATTCATACTCAAACAGGTATTGGATATGTGTTAAAAGAAGGTAAAGAATGAATTTAAACATTAAAACCAAGTTAACCCTTCAGTTTACCTTAATAGTATCGCTAATTCTTATATTGTTTTCAGTTAGCGTCTATTATTTTTCTGCAACTTATCGAGTATCTGAGTTCTATTCACGACTTGAAAACAAAGCTATCAGCACAGCCAGACTTCTTGTAGATGTTCAAGAAGTTGATCATGATTTATTGAAAATTATTGATAAAAACACCAATGTTTCTTTGTATGATGAAAAGGTAATGATTTTTGATTACAAGAATAAATTAATCTACAACAGTTCTGATGAAAACAATTTATTTGTTACAGAAGAATTGCTTAATCAAATAAGACTTGAAAATGAAGTTCGATTAGTTTATAAAAACCATGAGGTTTTAGGTCTATTATACACTGATAAATTTGATAGGTTTGTTGTGATTGCTTCTGCTTTAGATATTTATGGTAGAAACAAACTAAACAACTTAAAATGGGTGCTTATTCTTGGTTTTTTATTGAGTATAGGTATTATAGTGTTTTTAGGTAAAATGTTTGCTGCAAGAGCATTAAAACCAATGTCGGAGGTTGTAAATCAAGTAGAAAAGATAACCATTTCTAGTTTAAATTTAAGGGTTGATGAAGGAAATGGGACAGATGAAATATCTCAATTAGCCATCACATTTAATCGAATGTTAGAACAATTAGAATCTGCTTTTGGTATGCAGAAAAGCTTTGTTTCTAACGCCTCACATGAATTAAGAACTCCTTTAACGGCTATAACAGGACAAATTGAGGTTACACTAATGAAAGCCAGAAGTCAGGGTGAGTATAAAGATATTCTTAAATCTATTTTAGATGATATAAAAAACTTAAATGAAATTTCTAATGGGTTGCTTGATTTAGCAAAAGCCAGTTCAGACATATCTGCAATTACTAAACAAAAAGTTCGGATTGATGAATTATTATGGTCTGCAAGAACGGAATTATTAAACAGAAAAAAAGAATATAAGATTGCTATTCAATTTATTACTTCAATAGATGATGAGAGCTTGCTTACCATTAATGGAAATGAGCACCTCCTCAAAACCGCCATTTTTAATTTAATGGACAATGCTTGTAAGTATTCGGCTGATAATTCTGTTAGTATTAATCTTTCTGTAATTGATAAGTTGTTTACTATAGAATTTATAGATAATGGTATTGGTATCGAACCTGACGAATTGGAGAAGGTTTTCCAACCATTTTATAGGGCTCAAAATGCCAAAAATATTTCTGGAAGTGGCTTAGGATTACCTTTAACTAAAAAAATAATGGAAATTCATGGTGGACAATTAGATATTGTCTCCAAAATCAATAATGGTACAACAGTTAAAATGATCATTCCAATTTCTAATTAAATCAACAACCTTTTTTTTTAATAGCTTTTTAATTTGTAATTAATGTCCTTTTAATTTAGGTTTCCAAAATTTGTTTCATAATTAATACTAGAAACTATGGAAACAACATTAATTCAAAAAGAGGAAATCAAAAACCTGAAATTTAAAAAATCAGATGTTTTAAATGAATCCGATAAAATTCATTTGAGGTATGATTTGCTGAAACAAGGAGAAATTTTAGGAAACTCGTACAAGCACAAGCTTAAAATAATGTTTCATTCCATCGAAGGTTCTTGGATGGTGTACACCACAGTTTGGTTTGTTTCTGAAGCATACATCCAAATAAAAGGAGGAACAATTATTCCAATATCAGCAATTGAAGATGTTGTTATAAATACCCTTTAATTACTTACCACATTAAATTTTAATAAAATGGAAAATTTAACACAAAAACAAAAAGCAATTACACTAGGATTAGGTATTGTTTTAGCCGCATCAATTATCTCTACTTCTACTTTATATTTAAACAATAATGAGTTGCAAAGTAATTTAAATGAGCAAAAAATTGCCAATGAATTAATGTTGTCAGAAAAACTAGCACTATTTAAAGATATTGAAGATTATGCTTTTAACAATAATGCTTTAAAGAAACTTAATGGAGAGTTAGAACAAAACATCTCGCAAATTAATAAGGCTATTTCTGCTAAAGAAATTGAAATTTCAAGGTTAAATAAAGAAAATGGTAAAGTAAACCAGCTAAAAAAACAATTAGCAGAACTTAACAAGTTAAAAAAAGAACAGGAGACTAAAATTTTAGCACTAAAAGAAACCATAGATAAATTAAATAATGATAATAACTTTTTAAACCAGTCTTTAGCCTCATTAACAGAAGAAAATAAACAACTGGCGGCAAATTTGGAATTGTTAAGCTCTATTACTGCTGATAATTATTTAATGGAGACTACCAGAAAAAAAGGAAAGTTAACTGTTGTTGCAAAAAGAACAAAAAAACTAGGTGTTAACTTTAAAGTGCCAGAAAATATGGTAGAAACCATTTCATTTAAAGTGATTAAACCTGACGGTAATATCATAGAAGGAAACAGTAAAGAAATAGCGGTTAATATTTCTAACAATAACGATGTTTTGTACGCTAGTTTAGGGAAAAGTGAAATAAAAGTTTCTAAACGAATAGAAATGACTTATGAGCCAAAAGAAAGATTAAAATCTGGTATATACAAGGTTGAAATATACAACAAAGACAGATATATAGGTTCTTGCAATGTTAAATTACGTTAATTATTTTAGATTAGGTTAGGTTGCCGTTGATGGAGTAGTTGACCATCAACAAAAAACTCCGATGAAAATCGGAGTTTTTTTGTTTTTATAATTGTGCTAAACACATTTTTATAGTTTGATAAGTTCGTTCGGGGTCGTTATCCAATCCAATACTTATTCTAACCAAACCTTCGGTTAAACCAAGTTCTAAACGTTCTTGTTCAGGAATTTCTGATGAAGTACTTCCTCCTGGTGCGCTAAACAAGGTTTTATAATTTCCTAAACTTACCGCTAAATAGCCAACATTATTGTTTTGCATCAATTCCATTAATTTGTTGGCTCTTTCTTTTGTTTGCATATCCAACACAAACAAGCCTCCAAAACCAAAACCTTCGTTCCATGTGTTTTGCATTAATTGATGTTGCGGATGTTTAACCAAACCAGGATAAGTTACTTTTAAACCATCACCACTCAGTTTTTTAGTTATATGCAAAGCATTAGCACTATGCTGTTTCATTCTAATAGGTAAAGTTCTCAAGTTTTTAAGAATACTTGCCGAACGAAAACTATCTAAAACAGGTCCTAAAAGCATACTAGCACCCGAATTTACATCCGAAAGCGAATCAATAAACTCTTTGTTTCCGCAAATAGCACCAGCAACACAATCGCTCATTCCATTGATAAATTTGGTCATACTGTGCACTACAACATCGGCACCCAATTTAGCTGGAGAAAAAATTAATGGTGAAAAAGTATTATCGACCACCAACTTACAATTGTTGGCTTTTGCCAATTTTGCTAGCATTGGCATATCGGCTACTTCCAACATGGGGTTACTAATGGATTCGCAATAGATAATTTTAGTTTTAGATGTAATTGCTGCATTTACTTTTTCAATATCAGTTGAATCTACAAACCTTACTTTAATACCAAATTTTGGTAAGAAATTTTTAAAGAAAGCATACGTTCCTCCATAAATGGTTCTACTCGAAACAATTTCATCGCCAGCCGAACAAATTTGTAAAATAACATTGGTTATAGCTGCCATACCTGAACCTGTTACCGAAGCACTTTCTGTTCCTTCCATTTGTGCGAGAGCTTGCGACAAAAATTTGTTCATGGGGTTCCAATGACGAGAATACAGATAACAACCTTCAATTTCTTTCTCAAAAATTTCTTCCATTTTACCTGCTTGTAAAAAGGTGTAGGTAGAAGAATCTGTTATTGAAGGGTTTACTCCTCCAAATTCACCAAAAAATTGTAAATCTTGAATATTGTTTGCTGGATTAAAATTGCTCATTTGTTTTATTTTAAAGAATAATATTTTACAAAGTTTAGTATTTAAAGAATAATAATCTAATTATATGCTAAAAATATTGTTTTGAATATTTAGGGCAACAACCCTATTTTTGATATTATATTTCCTTTGAGGTTGTATATTGTAATTATATTGGTCAAAGCGAAACTACATTTTCAAATGATTTGGCTTAGATAGTGGGTAAATATTTTATGTAGTTTTGCCTTTATGAACAAAAGCTTTGATGTTTTAATAATTGGTGGTGGTGCTGCTGGTGTTTTTGCTGCAATTAATGCAGCTAAAAACAACCCTGCTTTAAAAATTGCTATTGTTGAAAAAACCATGCAATTGCTTTCGAAAGTAAAGGTTTCTGGTGGTGGTCGATGCAATGTAACTCATGCTTGTTTCGACCCAAAAGAGTTGGTAAAATTTTATCCTCGTGGAAACAAAGAATTGTTGAGTGCTTTTTATCAATTTCAGCCTACCGATACCATTGCATGGTTTAAAGAGCGAGGAGTTGAATTAAAAACAGAAGCGGATGGACGAATGTTTCCGACAACCGACAGTTCCCAAACCATTATTGATTGTTTTGTGGGAGAACTCAGTAAATACAACATTGAAATTGTTTATAGCACCAAAGTAGAAACCATTAAAATTGTTGATAATGGATTTGAGTTAACCACCAACAGAGCCAATTTCACTTCTAAAAAACTGCTTATTACTACTGGTGGATTTAACAAAATAGAAAACTATCAGTTTATCGCCGACCTAGGAATTGAAATTGAACCTCCTACTCCATCATTATTTACCTTTAACCTACCCAACAACCCCATTATTGAACTACAAGGTATTGCTACTCCTGCAAAAGTAAAATTGTTAGGAACCAAATTTGAAGAGCAAGGGCCACTGCTTATTACGCATTGGGGAATGAGCGGACCAGTAATTTTAAAGCTTTCGGCTTGGGCATCCAGACACTTGGCTGAAAAAAATTATGAGTTTGATTTTATGGTAGATTGGTTAATGGATAAGAAAGATGAGGCGTTGCACGAAATTTTTAATCAAAATAAACAGCAGTTTGGAAGCAAAAAAGTGATTAATCAGTTCGATTTTGGATTACCTAAGAAACTAGCCTTGTATTTAATTAATAAAGCTGGTATTACTGATGAAGAAAAATGGGCTGATGTTTCAAAAAAGCAACTGAATAAGTTGGTTGAAGCTTTAATTAGGGACACTTACCATTCTAAAGGTAAAACCACTTTTAAAAGTGAGTTTGTTAGCTGTGGTGGCGTAAAACTTAACGAAGTAAATTTTAAAACACTAGAAAGCAAAAAAGTACCTGGTTTGTATTTTGCTGGTGAAGTGCTGGATATTGACGCTTTAACTGGTGGTTTTAACTTTCAAGCTGCTTGGACGGGTGCATGGATTGTTGCTCAGGAGGTTGCAAGATAAATTAATTTTTTGTTGTATTTTTGATAAACATATAGTACGAACACAAAGAATACTAGGGTTCTTTGTTAGGCTGTTGAGCTTTTTAAGCATGAAACAAACGATAATTCTAATATTAACCTTATTGACAATCTTTACTTCTTGTAATCAAGAATGTGAAAAGATTATCAGTCAGTATGAAAATGGTAAAAAAGAAGTTGTTTATAAATATCCAGATTGCTCAGATACAACAACCTATATTAAAACTTATTATTTTGAAAACGGACAAATTGGAAGTATTGGTTTTATAAAAAACCAGGTAAAAGATGGACTCTTCAAATCATGGAATGAAAATGGTGTTCAAACAGCAGAATGGTATATGAAGAATGGGAAAGAACATGGTATTATAAAATGCTGGTTTGACAATGGAGTTTTGAGTAAAGAAAGTAATATGAATGAAGGTGTTAAAAATGGGTTAGAAACTATATGGGATAATGATGGTGATACTATATTAATTGGAAATTACAAAAATGGAACAAGAATAGGTAAATGGAAACGTTTTTACAATAAAAAAAAGTGGGTGATATACAATTATGTAGAAGGTAAATATTCTGGTCAAACTATAGAACACCTTTTAGACTCAACAGGAAAAACCATTTGGGTTAATGGTCAATATTTAGATGGAAAAGAGACTGGGACTTGGAAATGGTTTGATAATGATAGCAACTTATTCCTAACTGTATCTTACGAACATGGAAAAGTAATAAATCAAATTTCTACTAAATATAAATTTAAATTAAATCTCTCGCCAGCGTCCGCTGGTGAGTAATATTAAACTAGATTATCAATGCTTTTTTATTTAAAATAATTGAATTGATGAGACTTCGTGTTCCTGCCTACGCAGGAATGACGTAGAGAAAGCAGGAAGGTGACGAAAAGAAAGGGGAAGTTTGTGAAATCGTCATTCCTGTGTAGCGAAGCGGAAACAGGAATTCAATTATTTTTTCACTTTAAACAACAGTTTTAAAGAGCCTGACTTACAAATAATTAACTGGTTTTCACTTAAATCATCAACAAGTTCAAATTGATTGGTTTTTACATTTAAATGATGTGTAAAACGGGTGTTTTCACCGACAATTTCAAACCCTAATTGTATAAAGCTTTTTCCATCCGACCAATCCCTATCAATGTAAGTCATTACATCATCTACTTGGTAGGTTTTAATAAAATGAGTTAAGAGTTTACTCAAACCGCCAACTACCGTAATGTCAAGTTTGTTGCAAAAACGAATCAATTCGCCCGACATGTCACCTTTCCCTTCAGTTTTTTTGTGCATGATTGGTCCAAAACAAGCTATTGCAACAATTTGATTGTTTAACATTAAGCCAAAATTGTATTTAGCTTTTAATGCATCGTTAATGTGGTTGGCTAACAGAAAATCGTAAGCCTCGCTCCTATTTAGTTTTTTTATTGTTGTTTTTCTCGCAAAAACAGTGGTGTTTAATCCTAATTTCGATTTAATTCGAGACAAAACAAATGCTTTTTTATTTAACCATTCATCTTCAAAAATGGTAATAGCATCATGTAATTGGTGTTGAGCCTTCCATTCTAATAAATTAAGGTTGGTTTTAATGTTGTCCAACAATATAAAATGAAGGGTTAAGGATGCTGTTAATTCTACCAAAAAACCCAATTCGGTGGGTTTAGCAACTAATTTTTGGTGGGTTAATAGTTCTAATTCATCAATAAAATCTTGATTCATCAGCTTTCGAGGTTTTTAAAAATCTCTTTGTATTCTATCCAAAAAGAATGAAGCTTTACCATTTTAGAATCAAAAAACACAAACACTTTTTGCCAATCATTTTTGTTAAACAAGTTTACATTTGGCAATACAATGTAAATTCTTGAAATGGCTTTGTCAAATTCGTTAACATACAACTCTTCCCAAATGAGTTTTGTATTTAATGTGTCTTCTAAGATGGTTTTGAGCTCGCAGAATTGCTCGTAAAAAAGTTCTCGAATACTATCTGGGTGTTGAAGTTCAATAGAAAAAACGGCTTCTTTTTCATTAAATTCTAACCGAAAATACAAGTCCTTTATTTTGGTTTTGTAGTTCGTCCAATGCACATTACCGTGCTTTCTAATGTGTTTTTTCATGTAAAAACCAAAGTTGGTCCAGAACTCTACTTTTATGTTTTTTTTCTCTTCCTTGGTGTACATATAATTCGACTAAATATCCTTAATAGACTTCAAACAAAAATACCATAATAATCATTGATTTTAAACAGCAAATAGAATCTGTATTTATATTTATTCATCGAGATAAAATTATGGTTTGACGAGTAAATTTAATTTTATCTTTTTTTATTAATATTTTCGCGAAAACAAATACAAACTTAAATTTAATATCATGTTTAAAGAATTTAAAGACTTTATAAGTAAAGGAAATGTTATAGATTTGGCTGTAGGTTTAATTATGGCTACCTATTTTGGTTCAATTGTAAAATCACTAGTTGATGATATTTTAATGCCACCTATCGGAAAGCTACTTGGTGGAGTTGATTTTTCTCAATTAAAAATTGTAATACAAGATGAAATGACAGAAACTTCTGAAGGTGCAGGTGATGCTGTGGCAGAAGTTGCAATAAAATACGGTGCTTTTATAAATACTGTTATTACTTTTATTATTGTTGCTTTTGCCATATTTATGGTAGTAAAAGCATACAATAAAATGAAAGAAAAAGCAATTAAGAAAGAGGAAGTAGCTCCAGCAGCTCCTCCCGCACCAACAAAAGAAGAAATTCTTTTAACTGAAATTAGAGATTTATTAAAAAAATAATCAAGAATTTACTGTACAAGTATGTTAAAAAAAATATTAATATTATTATTACTCTTTTCTATTTCAAATAATGTAATAAAGGCACAAACTACTGAACTAGAAGATGATTTAAAAAAACAAAGCAAAGATTCATTAGATGGTTGGAAAACTGGAGGTGTGTTTTCCTTGAATATTACTCAAGTAAGCTTAACCAACTGGGCAGGTGGTGGTCAAAATTCTATTTCTGTAAATGGAATAATGAGTTTGTTTGCCAACTTAAAAAAAGGAAATTCTACTTGGGATAATTCTTTAGATTTAGGATATGGAATAGTAAAACAAGGAAGTGATAACGTGAGAAAAACTGATGATAAAATAGATTTTATGTCTAAATATGGACAAAAAGCTACTAAACATTGGTATTATGCTGGCTTAGTAAACTTTAAATCTCAATTTGCTGCTGGTTATAATTATCCTGATGATTCGACTGAAATTTCAAATTTTTTAGCTCCAGCGTATGTTTTGAGTGCTATTGGTATGGATTTTAAACCTAATGATAATTTTACTTTGTTTTTAGCCCCATTAACTATGAAAACAACCATAGTAAATGTGCAAACATTAGCAAATGCTGGTGCATATGGAGTAGAAAAAGCTGAATATGATAATTTAGGTAACATTTTAAAGAAAGGTAAAAACATTCGGTCAGAATATGGTGGTTATTTAAGAGGTATATTTAAAAAAGACATCATGGAAAATATAAATTTCCAAACCAAATTAGAATTATTCTCTAATTATGCTGAAGAACCTACTCATATTGATGTTAACTGGGAAGTTTTAATAGCAATGAAAGTAAACAAATATATTTCTGCAACCATATCTACACAATTAATATATGACCATGATGTAGATATTGCGGTTGACTCAAATAATGATGGTATTGTTGATAGAGTTGGTCCAAGAACACAATTTAAAGAAGTTCTAGGAATTGGATTAAACTATAAATTTTAATAATATGAAAATCATTTCTTGGAACGTAAACGGCATTAGAGCTGTTGCAAAAAAAGACTTTTTTGAACAAATAAAACGCTTAAACCCAGATGTGCTTTGTCTGCAAGAAACCAAAGCGCAAGACGACCAAGTGAAAGAAACTTTACAAGAATTAAGTGGTTATCATATTTATTCCAATTCAGCAACTAAAAAAGGATATTCGGGTACTGCAATCATTACTAAAATTAAACCACTTAATGTGTTTCCTGATATTGGCATGGCAGAACACGATGATGAAGGACGAGTATTGACCGCCGAGTTTGATGATTTTTATTTAACCGTGGTGTATGTTCCCAACTCTGGTAGTGAGTTAAAACGATTGGATTACCGACAAACTTGGGATGCCGATTTTTTAAAGTTCTTAAAAAAATTAGAAGAGAAAAAACCAGTTGTGGTATGTGGTGATTTGAATGTAGCCCATACTCCTATTGATTTAGCTAATCCAAAACCTAACTACAACAAATCTGCTGGTTACATGCAAGAAGAAATTGATGGTATGACAAACTTTATTAATGCTGGTTTAGTAGATACGTTTAGACACTTTTACCCTACTAAAGAACGTGCTTACAGCTGGTGGAGTTACCGTGGTGGAGCAAGAGAGCGAAACGTAGGCTGGAGAATTGATTATTTTTTAGTGAGCCAATCGTTTATTAAAAATGTGAAATCGGCAGCTATTTTACCCGAAGAAGAGGGTTCTGACCACTGTCCTGTTAGTATAGAAATTACAATTGGATAAACTCCTCAAAATTCATCCAATTTTGTTGTTTTGTAGTTGTAATGATGTTTAAAATGCGGTCGTTAAACTCTGCTCTTAACTTGTTTTCATCAATGAATTCGACAGCTTGTTCAAAGCTTTTGAGCATGCTTTTATAAAACGATTCTTGTTTAATTTCTTTTTGTGCCGAAAATCGTTGTGCAACTTCAATATTAAAAAGCATTACATCAGCAACAATATAAGCATCAACACCCAATTGCATAAAATGTTTGATAATGTTTTGAGCTACCGAACGTCTTGTTTTAGGTTTACGATTGTTTACAGGAAAATATTCTTTGGAGATTTTAAACCTGGCGTCTTCCAACAACTTATCTTCTTTGGGTTTAAACACAAAGTTGTAAAAGGTTTTCACCTCATTAAAGCGGTCATACAAATCGAGTATTTGTTCTTCTAACTGCTTTTTTTTGAGCTCTTTTAAATAAACCTTTAAATCCCTTTTACTCATAGAATATTACATTCTTCGTTTCTTTTTGTTGTAGTTTTTATCACCTTTGGTTTTTGGCTTTTTGTATTTTTTAGCCAATGTTCTTCGGTACGAACCGCCTAAATTTACCTTTTTGTTTTTCTCTTTCTTTTCATGAAAACCTTCGCCATGCTCAGCTAACTTTAGGTTTTTATTGTGGTTTTCTTTGCTTTTTGGTTCCTCTTCTGCCAATAGTTGATTGGTAATTTCTACCTCTTTCGGAAATTGCGTTTCAGGAATTTTATACGACATCAAGGTTTCAATCGCATCCTTTAACGGTTTTTCTTTTTCGGTGTAAAACAATATAGTGTTTCCTTTCTTCTCTGCTCTACCTGTTCTACCAATTCGGTGCATGTAATTTTCGGCATAAATAGGCACATCAAAATTAATTACATGGGTTATTTCATTTAAATCTAATCCACGTGCAATAACATCGGTAGCCACTAAAATTCTACTTTTTCCGCTATCAAATTGCTCAACGGCTTTTGCTCTATAATTTTGCGTTTTATTGGAGTGCATTACACTTATGCTCGAACCAAACTCTTCGCTCAAAAGTTCAAAAACTCTATCGGCATGTTTTTTACTTGACACAAACACCAACACTTTGGTAAACTCCTCTTCGTTACTCAAAATGTGTTTCAATAAATTTACCTTGGTAAAGAAGTTTTTTACCGAATAGCACTGTTGTGATATATTGTTTAACGGCGTACCGCTTACAGCTATCGAAATTTTAGCTGGAGCAATAAAAAAATCGTTGATTAGTTCATCCACTTCCTCAGTCATGGTTGCCGAAAACATAATATTTTGACGACGCTCTGGCAACAACTCAAAAATATTGGTCAATTGAAATCGAAAACCCAAGTCCAACATAATATCTACTTCATCAATTACCAATTTTTTAATCGATTTTAGTTGTAGAGAACTGTTTAATGATAAATCGTACAATCGACCAGGGGTAGCAACCACAATATCAGTCCCCTCTGCGGCTTGTATTTTTTGTGTATTGATGTTATCTCCACCATGAATACCCAACACTCGAACATTTACGAATTTCGCATAGCTTTCTATTTTCTCTACCGTTTGAGTAACCAATTCAATGGTTGGCACCAAAATTAAAATACGAGGATGAATTTGTTTTGAAAATTTCAACTCTTGCAACAGTGGTAATACAAACGCCAATGTTTTACCCGTTCCAGTCTGAGAAATACCTACTACATCTTTACCAGAAAGTATTACAGGAAAAGCTTCTTCTTGAACTGGTGTTGGAGCTTTAAACCCTAAATCGTCGATAGCACGAATTAACTGTTTAGATAAATTTAGGTTGTTGAAAGTATTCATTGGTTCAGTATATTTATTGCAAAGTTAAGATATATAATCTAACCGTTTTATTTGATGATGTTTTGCTTAACAACTTTAAAATGAGTAATTTTCAATTAACATATATTAACCTTTTTTAACAGTAACCCTTTATTAATCAATAATTAGAACTTTTACCTTTACATTGAATATTAAAAATATAAGACCATGAAAAAAACAACTACACTTATTTCTGCAATAGCATTATTAGCTATTTTTAGCGGAACAGCATCAGCACAATCTTCTGCAACAAAAATGAAAGTAACCAAAGAAGTTAATGTTGAAGAAAAAAACGGAGAAAAAGTATTAACCATTGCAACAACAGAGAATGGTAAAACTACCAACGAAGTTTACAAAGGCGCTGAAGCAGATGCTAAACTTAAAGAGTTGGACGCAGAAAAATCGGGTACAACAAAAACCATTGTAACTGAAGCAAATGGTAAAAAAGCCATGAAAGTGGAAAAGAAGATTATAAAAAAAGAAGAGATTAAAGAAAACTAATAACGAAGCCGCTGAAAAGCGGCTTTTTTATTTACCTTTATTAGAAAATTTGTCAATTCGAGTGCCCCCGAATTACGCGGGATATATCGAGAAAGCAAATTTTCTTACAAAAACAACAACTTTGAAAGTAAAAATATTCACTACTTCGTTTGATTCTCCGCTTGGTACTATTTATTTAGCTTCTACCACAAAAGGTTTGTGTTTATTAGAGTTTGATGATGAAAAAAGAATAGATGGGCATTTTAAACAATTTAACAAGTATTGGGAATTTGATTTGAAGGAGAAAGAAACCAAAACAACCACAACAACAAAACTTCAACTCGACGAATATTTTAATGGCAAAAGAACTACGTTTAAATTGCCATTAGATTTGGTGGGGACAGATTTCCAAATCAATGTATGGAACGAATTACTAAAAGTACCTTTTGGTGTTACCAGAAGTTACAAAGAACAAGCATTAGCCATTGGTAATTTAAAAGCAATTAGAGCTGTAGCTACAGCAAATGGTGAAAACAGAATTTCTATAGTAATACCTTGCCACAGAATTATAGGCTCTGATAGTAGTTTAACCGGTTATGGAGGCGGTATTTGGCGTAAACAACAATTATTGGAGTTAGAATCTATTCAAACCAAAATGTTTTGATTGGTAAAAAGGGTATATTTGTTTGTTAGCATTAATAGAAAAAATATGAAACTCACTTTATCATCTATTTTTTTTTTAATTGTGGTAAATGCTCTATCACAAGATTTTGATTTAGATAAAGTAAGATTATTTGGTATTGAAAATTTAAAAGCTGAGTTAATAGACTCTAATCTAATTACATATGCTTCTATTGATAGTAAAATAGGTGTTTGGTATAAGTTAAGACAAAGTGAACCTAGGTTTGAATGGGTTAACAAACTAGAAGATTTAAAACTCCCTTCAAAAAAAATCAAAGTCATATCTGCAAAATTATGCGGATATTTGAGAATACCCTACTCTAAGTGCCTAGCCTTAGATACTATTTTTGGACGATTTCATATCATATTTGATAATAAGTTAAACATCATTGAGAAACCAAAACTTAAATTCATTCCTGAAACTTATTTTACTGATGATAGTTGTAAAATATTATCGAAATCAGAAATAAAAAAAATAGTAGAAAAGGAAGGTCTCAAATTTGGAACAGATTCGCTCTTTATGAATTTAAGCTTCGACGAAAAAAGGCAAACTTACATTTGGAATGTTTCTAAAGAAAAATGTCATGAAATTGACAAAGAAGGAAGATGTTGGGGAGAAATAGAAATATTAAAAATAGAAGCCGAGACAAAGAAAATTGTTACTCACTACATTACTAGTTTAGGACATATTATTGACTTTGAATAATGAAAACTAATACTAACAAATTTTATATTACCATTTCTATCGCAAGCATCCGCTTGTGATTTTGTACTAAAGTTCCAAGCGAATACTTGAAACAGTTTTTACAACAACTTAATTTCTCAAAAACGGTTAACTTTACCGCATGTATAAATTTGTTTTAGCCTTCTTTATTTTAATTATTTCAGCTTGTAATTCGGTAACAGATAAAAGCATAGAACAAGCTATTCCCCAAATAGATACCGCTAAAAAAGTAACCACTACACAACCAGCAATTGAAGCAGCACCAGAACTGATAACCGATGAAAACGTTACCGAAAAATTATTGGCTTACGGTAAAGAAAACCCTGAAACCATACTAGAAATATACACTACAAAAGGTAAAATTACTGTTCGCCTTTTTGAAGATACTCCCCTACACCGAGCAAATTTTGTAATGATGGCAAAAAAAGGTTTTTTTGAAGGCTCTGTTTTTACTCGTGTGGTTAAAGATTTTATGGCTCAAGGTGGCGGAACATACAACGACGAACAAGTTGAAGTAAAAAAACAAATTGGGCATTATACCGTTCCTAACGAAATTAGTAAAAATCGTTTCCATAAAAAAGGAGCTTTGGGTGCTGCACGCAGTTATTTAAGCAACCCCGATAAACGTTCCGACCCTTATGCGTTTTATTTGGTAGAAGGCACCACTTACACCGATGCTGCTTTAGACCATTACGAATACGAAAACAAGTATACATTTACCCAAACACAGCGCGATTATTACAAAACCAACAAAGGTGCTGCTCATATTGATGGTGAGCATACCATTTTTGGCGAAATTATTGAAGGGTTTAATGTAGTTCCAAAACTAACCCATGTTAGAACCGATAGTCGTGATTGGCCTCACGATGATATTTTAATTGAAAAAGTGGTTGTGATAAAATAGTCAGAAGACCGAAGCCGGAAGGCAGAAGTTTAACACCCCCTCTAGAGACGCCTGTCCGACCACTGGCAGAGGCTAGAGGGAGTGAATTCAGAGTTATAAACTTATTTATCCAGTTTTACATCAACAGCAACAGGTCCTTTTTGTCCTGCTTCTAAGCTAAAAGTAACCACATTACCTTCTTTAATAGGGTCAATGTGTCGGTTAATGTGAGTAAAGTAACTGTCTTGACTATCTTTCTGTTTGATAAAACCATAACCTTTTGATTCGTCGAAGAACGTAACCGTACCTCTTTTAATCGGATTGTCATCGTCCATATCTTCACGTTTTGCTGCTCCCAACTGAATGGAATCAACATCAACAACTTTCTTTTTCTTGTTTGGATCTGGTGGAGTGTCGGTAATATTGCCAAATTCATCAACATAGGCAATCATACTATCTAAATTTGATAAGCTAGAAGAATTAGATTTTCTTTCTTCTTTTTTCAAGGCTTTATCTTCTTTCTTTTTTTGTCTTTTTTTCTCTTTTTCTTTTTTGTTCCAGGTTTGTTGCGATTTTGCCATAAATAAGTTTAGTATTAGTATAAGTGGCAAAAAAACAAGTAGAACAGTCGTAGTTGAATATTTACCGGTGCAAAGTTACGTTTTATTAATCAGATTTACTAATGCAGTTAATTGATTGATTCTTCCTCTTCCTCTGTTAAATCGAGCTTACGCAATTTTGGAGAAAATATACCCGTTGAAACAACAATTAAAATAGTCATGGTGCCACCAAACACCACCGAGCGAACCGTTCCGAGCAACTTTGCTGCTACTCCACTTTCAAAAGCACCCAGCTCGTTTGACGAACCTACAAACATAGAATTTACTGCTGCTACTCTACCACGCATATTATCGGGAGTTTTTAATTGTAGTATGGTTTGACGAATAACCACCGAAACACCATCAAATACACCGCTTAAAAACAATGCAATTAACGAAATCCAAAAAATGGTAGAAACACCAAAAAGAATAATGCTTAACCCAAATCCAAAAATGGAAACCAACAATTTAATACCAGCTTGTTTTGTAAGCGGGAAATAAGCTACCGTTATAATCGTTAAAAATGAGCCTACTGCTGGTGCTGCTCGTAAAACACCAAAACCTTTAGAACCCACTTGTAAAATATCTTGTGCATAAATAGGCAGTAAAGCAATTGCTCCACCAAACAAAACAGCCACCATATCTAGAGTTATAGCTCCTAATATTTCTTTGGTATTGTAAACAAACTTAATTCCTTCTTTTAAACTCTTACCAATGGGTTCTCCAATTTTGGTGTTTAAAATCGGCTTCTTTTCAATTTGTGTTAAGCCTATTAATGCAATAAGGGCAAAAACAAACACAACAAACATCGACCAATTAACTCCTAACCAAAGTATGGAAAAACCAGCTATCATGGGACCTAAAACAGAACCAATTTGCCAAACCGAGCTACTCCATGTTGCTGCATTGGAGTAAACATTTTTTGGAATGACTTGAGCAAACAACGAAAACACCGTTGGGCTAATGAACGAACGCACCAAGCCACCAAAAAATACCAAAAAATAAATAATCCAAACAATAGTATTCTGCTCAAAAAGTTGCTGGATAGTAGCGTTGGTAATTAAAAACATTCCTAAACAAACCATTATAAAACCTAAAATACACCACATCAACATGCCACGTTTTTCTTTTTGGTCGACTATATGACCAGCTAACAAAGCAAAAGAAACGGCTGGAATAACTTCCATCAAACCAATTAATCCTAAAGATAGAGGGTCTTTGGTTAAACTATACACCTCCCACTCTATAACGATGAATTGCATGCTCCAAGCAAAAACCAACGCAAACCGAACAATCAAGAAAATATTAAACTCTCTAAACCGAAGTGCTGCATATGGGTCTTTTTTTGCCATGAGCCAAAGGTAATTGTATTAACGGTAATAGCAGAATTAAGTGTTTCAAAAAATAAAAAATAATTCAGTAACTTCGGTTTTTAACAACAATTTCAACTTATGACAGCAATCTCTACATCCAACCTAGCGTTTTTACAAAATTTAAAGAAAAACAACAACCGCGATTGGTTTAATGAAAACAAGAAAGAGTACGAAAAACATCATGCTGAAACCATTCAATTTGCTGATGCTGTTTTAGCAGAAATGCAAAAACACGACAACATTGAAACCATGAACGGTAAAAAAAGCTTGATGCGTATTTATCGTGATATTCGTTTTTCGAAAGATAAATCACCTTACAAAAACAACTGGGGAGGCGGATTTAAACGTGCGACAAAAATGTTGAGAGGTGGTTATTATTTTCATATTGAGCCTGGTGCTTGTTTTGTTGGAGGTGGATTTTGGGCACCTAACCCTGCCGATTTACTTAGAATAAGACAAGAAATATCGATGAACTCGGCAGAATTTAGAAAAATCATTACCAATAAATCGTTTAAAAGCATTTTTGGTGAGTTGCAAGGCGAAAAACTTAAAACCGTTCCGAAAGGATTTGACAAAGAAGATAAAGCGTTAGATCTGCTTCAATTCAAACAATTTTTAATCTCCAAATCATTTACCGATAAAGAAGCTACATCGCCAGACTTTTATTTAAAAGTGAACGAAACGTTTAAAGCCATGCGTCCGTTTTTGGACTTTATGAGTACTGCATTAACGACTAACGAAAACGGTGAGCTGTTGAGTGATTTGTAGACGCTAACAATGTCATTTTGAGTGAAAATCTGTAAGATTTTTATATCGAAAACAAATCGTTTCTTCTATCCTTCGACAGGCTCAGGATGACAATAGAAACACTAGAAATTAAATACTCTTGAAATATTAAATCCTAACTTGTATTCTCCTTTATCCCATGATGAATTGGTATTTGGAATAAAATCGTTTTCTATAATTCCAGCCGAATTTGTAATGTTTACATGAAAAACATGACCTCCTGTTTCAAATTCAAAACCAACACCTAGAGCATCGTAATAATTGTTTTTACTATCTCTAAACTCATCAAAGGGTAAAAAGTAGTCAATAACAAAAGATGTTCGTTTAGTAATTTTAAACCTACCTCCAAAACCTAAAGCAAACAAGTCATTTTTATCTGTAGATTTATTTTCAGGGTGCAATTTAGTTTTATCTACAAAGTTTCGGTGAACAAAAGTTGGAAGAACTTCTAACGAAATGGCATTACTGATTTTACTAGCTATAATTAACTGATGAGTAAACGAAAACCTATTTACAAATTTATCTTGTGGAATGTTTTGTATTGGAGTAACAGCGGCACAACCATAATAAGCAGCAGAAATAGGCATTCCACTTGTTTTTTGCTCCAAAAATCGATACTTAATGTTTCCATCAATGTGTTCTAATGTTTTGCTTCTACCTATTCCAATACTTATTTTATCAGTTAAACCATAGTCAAACGAAAAACGAATGTTTGACGCATTATCTAATCCATACAGTGTATGGTCGCCCACTGGGTTACCAATTTCCATGTTGCCAAAACGGTGTGTAATTCTAAACTCTAAAGTTTTCTTTTTGGTTGTTTCTATCGTGTTTGCATTAATCAATTTAATACCTTTAAAAGTAGTTTGAATCTTTTCTGGCTTATCGTTAGAAAATTCACTATTTAATTGGTCCATCAAATCAGCCTGAGCAAATAATGTGAAGCTCATGAACATTGATAGTGTTGTTAGAATTAATTTCATCGTAATATTTTTAGTTTAGTGTAGATGAAACAGTTACTTCTACTTCTTCTGCTATATTTTTTATAACTACTTTAGGTATTTTCACCTTGTGGTCATTTAGTTTTACCTTAAATGTTGATTTAACACTAACAATCCCATTTTTTACAATCAATTCAACATCAATATCTCTTGGTTGATCTACTCCGTGTATATTTAAAATTCCAGATGCAATAACATTGTAAGTTCCGTCTTTTAAGTAATCAACAACTCCTTTTACAGTTCCTTTAAAATAAGCCGTTTTATACTTGTCACTTTCCATATAGTTTTCATTAAAATGAACTTCCATCAATTCTTTTTCAAATTTAAAACCAACAATTGGAACTACAAAAGCAAATTCGTTTGTTTTGATATTAATTAATGCTTTAGCATCGTTATTTACAGCTTTGATATCTTCAACAGGAGTTGCCGAAAAAAAAGCTATTTCTGTTTGAGAAGATTTTATAACTTGTGCCGATAACTCAATACCAAGTAATACAAGCAGAAGTAAAAATAAATTTTTCATGATTGTTTTTTTAGTTAACAACAATTGTACCCGACATACTTATACCGTGGACATCGCAGACATAAGAATAATTACCAGGTGTATTGAAAACAAATGAATAATTCCAAGGAGCTGCAGCAGGCGAATTACCAAAACTAACAGGATTACTTGGATAAGTAGCCTGTGTTCCATTAACATTATGAAAACCAGCAATATTATCCCAAAGAACAGTGTCTCCTTGATTTATGGTTAAAGAAGCTGGAGTAAACACCATTCCAGATGCAGTAACCGTATGTTTCTGATTTACAGTGTTTGTTGGAGTTATTTGCGTCTTCTGTAATTCTGCCTCTTCTAAGGTATTGTAAACACAACTAGTAAAAAACGAAAATAAGATTATACACAATGTTAATTTCAAATATCTCATCGAATTATTCAATTATTAATTTATCTTCAAACGTATTGTTTGCATCAATTTCAACTGATAAGATATAAATACCTTTTGATAAATCATTAATAAAATATTTTTCAGCAGGTTTAAATGTTTTAACTAATTCGCCCGTAACGCTGTATAACATTACATTTTGGTAAGATTTTTTTGAGCTAACAGTAAAGTATTCACGCGAAGGATTCGGAAAAACACTTACCATTTTATCATCATTCAATTCATTTATTGCCGTACCTGTTTGGACATTTATAGTTCCTGACATTCCAGTACCATGCACATCGCAATGATAATTATATGAACCAACTGTATTAAATACGTGAGTATAAGTCCATGGAGCACCAGCTGCACCATTACCAAAGTTTTCAGGGTTTGATGGGTATGTTGCTTGAGTTCCATTTACATTATGAAATCCAGAAATATTGTTCCATTGAACCGTATCTCCTGGATTTATATTTAGAGTTGGAGGTGTAAACGTCATACCTGAAGCAACAACAGTGTATTTTACCTGTGCTTTAACACTGGTAGAAGCGATGATTAAACTTAATGTGATTAAAGCGAAAAATGTATTTTTATTCATGGTTAATTGATTTTGATTAATAATAACTTATTAATCAAAAATAGCTAAAATATGATAGCCGTCATATTTTATTTGTGAAAGTTTTCGTAAAGCGAAACATCTAACAAATGAGAAGGAGATACATTTTTTAAACTGGTTAGAATAATCGAAGATCGATCAGGGTATTTTTCTTCCCATTCTTTTAACATTTTTTTTACTTCTTGCCGCTGTAATTTTGGTTGCGACCCACACAAATTACAAGGTATTATTGGAAACTCTTTGTAATTGCTAAAAATTTCAATGTCATTTTCTTTACAATAAGCCAAAGGCCTAATTACTTCAAACCTACCATCATCGGTTGTATATTTTGGCGGCATGGCTTCTATTTTTCCTCCAAAAAATAAGTTCAACAAAAAGGTTTCTATAATGTCTTCTCTATGATGACCCAAAGCCAATTTATTGCAATTAAGTTCTTGAGCTGTAGTGTATAACCTACCTCTTCTTAAACGAGAACATAAACTACATGTTGTTTTTCCTTCGGCTATTTTTTCTTTAACTACCGAGTAAGTATCTTGTTCAACTATTTTATATTCAACACCTAATTTAGATAAATAGTTAGGCAGTACTTCTTCAGGGAAACCGGGTTGTTTTTGATCAAGATTAACTGCTACCAAATCAAATTGAATATCGCTTGTTTTTTGGTAGTGCATCAATACATCTAACAAGGTGTAACTATCTTTTCCTCCCGATAAGCAAACCATTATACGGTCACCATTTTGTAGCATAGAATAATCTACAATGGCATTCCATGTTGCTGCTCGAAGTTTTTTGGTAAGTTTTTGATAGTCGATTGTTTCTAATGTTTGCATATATGCAAATTTAGAACATTTTTATTCCTAACATACTAAAATGAGTACCTGTAGCAATAATTATTGAAGATATAATTACACCTGTACTAACTGCTATAAAAGACTGTCGACGATTTAAGTTTAAAATAGATGCAGCAATAGTGCCCATGTAAGCACCAGTACCGGGCAGCGGAATCATTACAAAAATCATTAACCCCCAAATACCATACTTTTTTATGTTATCTCCCATTAATCTTTTAGAACGACGAGCCAATTTCACCACATATCTTCGATAAAAATGAACACTCCACAATTTTTTGTTGGAATAAGTAATTAAAGCAAGTAATAAAGGGAAAACTAATAAGTTACCAATAACACCTACTGTTAAAGCTAAATACGGATTTAAATCATTGATTATTCCATAAGGAATACCTACTCTTCCTTCGCCTAAAGGTGATAAACTTAATAAGAAAGTAAATAAAATATCGGCAAACATTAAACAATATATAAGGAGAGTAAATTTAATAACTTTTCCTTCACATTAAGATAATCTTGACTTATAATCGACGTAAGTGAACTTTTTTACTAACTGATACTTATTTTCTTTCGTCCAAATTGCAATTGAAGGGTGTGAAACTCCATTAAACATGTTTGATTTTACCATGGTATAATGAATCATATCGTCAAAAACCATTCGGTTGCCTATTTTTAGCTCGTTTTCAAACGAATATTCAAACATGTAATCACCAGATAAACAACTTGTTCCACCAATTCGATACGTTGGTTTTCCTTTAACAGGATCAGTTGCTCCCCATATTTTTGGACGATAAGGCATTTCTAAACAATCGGGCATGTGAGCAGTAAATGAAACATCTAACATGGCAGTTTTTACTCCATTGTTTTCAACTACATCTAACACTTGAGAAACCAAATAACCTGTTTGCCACGCGAAAGCTGAGCCTGGTTCAAGAATAACATGAACATTTGGGTAACGAACTTTAAAAGCTTTTAAT
This sequence comes from Flavobacteriales bacterium, assembly GCA_020635795.1. Lineage (NCBI taxonomy): Bacteria > Pseudomonadati > Bacteroidota > Flavobacteriia > Flavobacteriales > Flavobacteriales bacterium. Next base: position 1,175,880 of record JACJZD010000001.1, on the reverse strand, counting down.
ACACTAATTAAATGCTCAACATTATAATCTTTTCGTGTCATCAAATGTCCACCACCAAAGTTCACCCATTTGGCCTGTTTTATTAGGTGTCCAAACTTTTTTTCAAAAGCTTCTAATGTTTTTTCCAAAGTATAAGAATCGTTCTCACACAATGCATGAAAATGAAGTCCGTCAATGCCTTCAGGTAATTTATCTCCAAAATGCTCGGAAGTAACACCTAGACGAGAGTTTGGAGAACAAGGATTGTACAATTCAGTAGTTACTTCAGAATATTCAGGGTTTACCCTAATTCCAATCCCCACACCTTTAGCTATACATTTACTTTTATATTGCTCAAATTGCGTTAAAGAATTAAACGTCAGAACTTCTGAATAATCCAACAACTCGTCGATTTCGTTTGGTGCAATAGCCACAACATACGAATGCGCTTTGGTTTTCATTTCTTCAAAACATAACCTTGCCTCAAACAATGAACTCGCAGTAGCACCTTTAATGTATTCTCTCACTATTGGAAATGTGCTCCACATCGCAAAACCTTTAAATGCCAAAATAATTTCAACATCAGCTTTATCGGCTACACTTTTTATTAATGACAAATTACGTCGAAGTAATTCTTCCTCAACAATATAACAGGTTTCGGGAATTTTGGATAAATCAATACTCATAAGCCCCTCCCGACCTCCCCGAAAGGGAGGAGTTCCCATCGCCATTGCCTAAAATGGTACTTTGAATTGACAATATTTCTTTACTACAGCCGATTGATTTCATTACAATTAATTTTACACCTCTAGAGAAGCCCCTCCATCGGAGGGGTTGGGGAGGCTCTTAAACCTCTAAATCAATATCATGCAATTCAACCCAAGGTAATCCTTGTTTGTTTAATTCAGCCATAAATGGATCTGGATTAAATTCTTCCACATTAAATACTCCCGCACCGTTCCATTCTCCTTTTAAGAACATCATTGCACCAATCATAGCTGGAACACCTGTTGTGTAAGAAACACCTTGAGTACCTGTTTCTTTGTAAGCTACTTCATGTGAACAGTTGTTGTAAACGTAGTACGTTTTTTCTTTTCCGTCTTTAATACCTTTAATTCTACAACCAATAGAAGTTTCTCCCGTGTAGTTCTCACCTAAATCACCTGGATTTGGCAATACTGCTTTTAAAAATTGAATTGGCACAATCTCTTTACCTTCATACATAATTGGGTCGATACGCGACATGCCAATGTTTTGAATTACTCTTAAATGCGTTAAATATTCTTGTCCAAATGTCATCCAAAAACGAGCTCTTTTTAAGGTTGGGAAGTTTTTAACCAACGATTCTAATTCTTCGTGATAAATCACATATGACTCTTTTGGTCCAATGTTCGGGTAATTAATAGGTTGGTGAATTTGATGTGGTTCAGTTTCTACCCATTTGCCGTTTTCCCAGTACTTACCTTTTTGAGTAACCTCTCTAATGTTAATTTCTGGGTTAAAGTTGGTAGCAAAAGCTTTACCATGGTCACCAGCATTACAATCTACGATATCCAAATAGTGCATTTCATCAAAATGATGTTTTGCTGCATATGCAGTATAAATTGCGGATACACCTGGGTCGAATCCACAACCTAAAATGGCTGTTAAACCCGCTTGTTTAAATCTATCTTGATAAGCCCATTGCCAGCTGTATTCAAATTTTGCCTCATCAATAGGTTCGTAATTTGCTGTGTCTAAATAATGTACACCTGCTTCTAAACAAGCATCCATAATGGTTAAATCCTGATAAGGTAAAGCTAAGTTCATACAGATAACTGGTTTGTGTTTTTTAAACAACGCTACCAATTGTGGAACCACATCTGCATCAACTTGATCAGTTGTAATCGTAACCCCTAAATCTCTTTTTATTGATGCTGCAATAACATCACATTTCGATTTTGTTCTACTGGCTAAAACGATATCCGTAAAAACATCAGTGTTCATTGCACATTTGTAAGTTGCAACCTGTCCTACCCCTCCTGCTCCAATAATAAGTACTTTTGACATATCTTTTATTTATTTTTAAGTCTACGAAATTAATTGTTTTTGATGAATTAATAAAGTTGAGCTACTTGCTCTTGGATTTTTTCGTTTTCGATGTACTCATCATAAGTCATCTCTTTGTCAATACATCCGTTAGGTGTTAATTCTATAATTCGGTTTGCTACAGTATTGGTAAATTCGTGGTCATGCGATGTAAACAACACGGTTCCTTTAAAATCTTTTAAGGCATTGTTAAACGCAGTAATCGACTCTAAATCCAAGTGATTGGTTGGTTCATCTAAAATCAATAAATTTCCTTCGGCAAGCATCATTCTTGAAGTCATGCAACGAACTTTTTCACCTCCCGACAATACATTTGATTTTTTAAATACCTCTTCGCCAGAAAACAACATTTTACCTAAAAATCCTCTGATATACACTTCATCTTTCTCCACAGAAAACTGACGTAGCCAATCAATTAAATTGTAATCGGCAGTAAAATAATGTGAATTTTCATTAGGTAAATAGGCTGTTGTAATGGTTTGTCCGTATGTAAACTCGCCTGTATCTGGCTTTATTTCTTCCATCAAAATTTGAAACAACGAAGTGGTTGCCATACTATTTTTAGAAATGAAAGCAATTTTATCGCCTTTACGTACATTCAAATTAAAATCTTTAAACAGACCCGATTTGGATAAATTGGTGGCGTGTAAAATTTGGTCGCCTGCTTCTCTACTTTGATTAAAGATAATGGCTGGGTATTTTCTAGTAGAAGGTTTAATTTCTTCAAAATTGATTTTATCCAACATTTTTTTACGACCAGTAGCTTGTTTCGACTTAGATGCATTGGCACTAAAACGGGCAATAAACTCTAACAATTCTTTCTTTTTATCTTCAGCTTTTTTGTTAGCCGATTGTTTTTGACGTAAAGCTAATTGGCTACTTTCATACCAAAATGAGTAATTACCCGTGTAAACACTTATTTTACTAAAATCGATATCGGCAATGTGTGTACAAACCGTATCCAAAAAGTGTCTATCGTGAGAAACTACAATAACCGTATTTTTAAAATCCATTAAAAAATCTTCTAACCACGAAATGGTATGAATATCCAAATCGTTGGTAGGCTCATCTAAAATTAAAATATCCGGATTACCAAACAACGCTTGAGCCAACAATACTCTCACTTTTTGGTTACCGCTAATGTCTTTCAATAAACTATAATGATGTTCCTCTTTTATTCCTAGACCGCTCAACATGTTTGCTGCATCCGATTCTGCATTCCAGCCATCCATTTCAGCAAATTCTGCTTCTAATTCGGCTGCACGTAATCCATCAGCATCCGAAAAATCTGGTTTAGCGTAAATAGCATCTTTTTCTTGCATTACTTTCCATAGTTTGTCGTAACCCATCATTACAGTATTCAACACTGTTTGTTCGTTAAACTTGTTGTGGTCTTGACTTAAAACGGCTAAACGCTTGCCTGGGTCTATTGAAATATTACCCGAATTAGGCAATAATTCGCCCGATAATATTTTTAAGAAAGTAGATTTTCCGGCACCATTTGCACCAATTACTCCGTAACAATTCCCTTCGGTAAACTTAATGTTTACTTCATCGAATAAAACTCTTTTTCCGTATTGTAAGGAAACATTATGTGCTGCAATCATATCTAATCTATTTAATTAAAAAGGATTGCAAAGTTAATAGAAATTAAACTAATTGTGATAAATGATTATATTTACTCGTATTTATTAAAAAATTATGCGATTAATACTTTTATTTATTGGAATTTATTTTCATACTAGAGTTTATTCTCAAAATACAGATAAAGCTTATTTACATATTGGTAATGTTAAAGTAGAATACATTATGTCTAGAGTACATAGTTATGATATCTATGGGGATTTTTTATATTCAACTAATCAAACAGACAAAATTGCCAATAATTTCAACCCTATAACTGAAAATCAAAAATTCATAAAAACATATCCTCATTATGAATATTATACTCAATATGATGAGTATGGGGAAGAAATAAATATTAAAAAAATAATAGAAGATTCTATAAGAGTTGATTTATTTTTGGGTGAGATTAATAAAGACACATTACTCAAAATCTTATCGAATCCAATTCTATTTAGAATTGACACTAATACATTTGAGACTAATTTCACTATTCTGATTGCAAGTAAATTGTCCTTTCAAAAAATTATTAAAGGAGAATATTCTTGGCTTACGATGTTAAAATATGAACTAAATCTTCTTTCAGAGCATGATTTAGTTATTTTAACTTCAATCAATGTAATTGACAATAATTCTCTTAATTGGAATTGGAGAAACTATATAACTAAATTTTACTGGAAGATAAAGGACTAAATCTCCTGCTTTGAGTAATAAGCGTGTTTAATTAACACATCCATAGGTACTACTTCAAGTGTTTTTTCGTTGGTAGCTTCTAGCACTACTTTAGGTGCAAAACCACGTTCGTGAGCATCTAAAAATCGAGAAGCACATAAACACCATTTATCGCCTGCTTGCAAACCTGGAAAACCCCAGTTTGGATGTGGAGTGGTTAAATCATTACCACTTTCTATCGAAAATTTTAAAAATTCGTCGGTTACAATAACACAAACAGTATGTACACCAAAATCAGTTTCGTCGGTATTGCAACACCCATCTCTAAAATATCCTGTAACAGGATTATTACTACAAGCTATAAGAGGTTCTCCGAATACATTTAATTGTTGTTCCATAATTATAAACTATTTAATAAAGTTGTTAAATCTGCATCAGAAATTGAAGTCATTTCTACATCAATAGTAGTAGCCCCACTAATAGTTGTACTTTGATAAAAGTGAAATAATTCTCCTGATGATTTCATACCAATTAAAATTATTTTAATACTTGTTCCGTTTGGTACTAAACCAGAAACTGTATTGTACACTTGCATAACCGATTTAGTTGCTGGAAAATAAATAAAAGCTCCTACATTTTGTAAATTATCGGTTTCTGAAGTAAATGTAATGTTACTTCCAGCTCCATTGTTAGCCAAAAAACCACAATTTAACCAACCCAATCGAGGCACATCACCAATATAGCCATAAGAATCTGTTCCAAAAACGGGGTTTACTGAAGTAGTAACTCCAAGAGAAGAAGGATTATCTGTCCAATCGGTGAAACCACCACCATCAAATCCTAAAAATTCTCTCATGTAATTTTTAGGTGCTGAGTTTGGCATCATTACTCGATAAAAACACGATGGTTTTAACAATAAATCTTGTCCATTTTTTACTGCTCTAACACGAATTTCGCCATCTGTTTCTAAAATATTACCCCCAGCAACAGTGGGAATTTGCCAATAAATCATGTCTTTAGGCGTGTATAACTCAACCAATTTAACTGTAAAAGGAAAACCTACTGTATCGCCATTTGGAAACATTAAACAATCTTTACCAGCTAACAAATGAGTTCCTTGATTACCTGTAATGGTATCGTTTGACGTACCTGTTATTTCAAACTCTTGTTCTTGTTGTTTTTTGGTGTCCAAATAATCGTTAATTGGAGCATATTCGTTTTTTTCTTTTTTCTCTATACGGTCTTTTTTACAAGATGTAGCTACTGCTAAAAGAATTACAATAAGAACTGAAAGGTTTATTTTTTTCATAAAAAAGTTTTTTAACTATTAACGATAAGCAGGACAAATGCCCTCTCCACCTCTTCTGCCACCTTTATTTCCGCCACTACAACCAAAAACATAAAGCAAGCCAAGTCGTAAATGCGTTTCCATAAATTTAATGTTGTAACGATATTCTAAGAACGGACGAAGGCACTTATTGGTTGTAATACCTATTCCACCTTCTGCATTCCAGTTGGTTGGTTCCGCATCTTTTAAAGCTGATTCATCATAATCGTTCCATTTGTTGTAAGCTCCATGAAGCAAAACATAATAATTAAGCTTATTGCCTCTCCTAATTTTATATTCAAGGGCCATCCCAATCATGTATTCGTTTATTTCTCCCCAACCTGGGTAATAAGTGAATTGAGGTACAAAACTTAGTTTATTGTTTGGAAAAAAGTTTGCTCTTGCTCCTATTCCAAAACTTTCTGTTTGGAAATTATACATTGCTGAAGCTCCTAATCCAAAGTTTTGACTAAACATTGAAAGTGAACTTGTTAATAAAACAAAAGCTATTAAAAATTTACGCATTGTCCAAAAATAATGAATCAATACAGCACAAACCAGACCACTTTTAAAATTTTACTAACACTTGTTACGTTTTACCAAAACTTCTATAACGTTGTTTAGTTTATAACCTTTGGCTTGAAGTAAAATTAAATAATGAAACAACAAATCAGCGCTTTCATTTAAAAACAATTCATCATTATTGTCCTTTGCTTCTATAACAACTTCCACCGCTTCTTCTCCTACTTTTTGAGCAATTTTATTGATGCCTTTTTTAAACAAATCATTCACATACGATTTCTCGTTACCAGATTCTTTACGTTGCTCAATAATGGATTCCAGTTGATTTAAAAAACTTAAATCATTTGAATTTTTATCTCCCCAACAGGTATCCGTTCCTTTGTGACAAGTTGGTCCGTTTGGGATTACTTTAATTAACAAGGTATCATTATCACAATCGTTTTCGATGCTTATTAAGTTTAAAAAATTCCCACTTTCTTCACCTTTGGTCCACAATCTATTTTTACTACGACTAAAAAAAGTAACTTTTTTGGTTTCTATCGTTTTATCCAACGATTCTTGATTCATGTAACCCAACATCAATACTTTATTGGTGTTATTGTCTTGAATAATTGCGGGTATTAACTCTTGTTCGTTTAATTTTAGTTTCATATTTTTCTTTTTTTCTCCCTTGAAGGAGGTTAGGTGGTTGAAAATCACCCCTCTTAATCTCCCCTCAAGGGGAGAATTTAAATTCTTACAGGTATATTGTTTCTTCTTAATTCTTTTTTTAATTGATTAATCTCTATTTCTTTAAAATGAAATACACTTGCTGCTAAAGCTGCATCAGCATTACTCTCATTAAAACAATCGATAAAATGCTGAATGTTTCCTGCTCCACCAGAAGCAATAATAGAAATATTAACCAATTTAGTTAATTGAGCTAGAGCCTCATTAGCAAAACCATTTTTTGTACCGTCGTTATCCATTGAAGTGAATAAAATTTCCCCTGCCCCTCTTTGCTCCACTTCTTTTGCCCAATCAAACAAATTTAATTCAGTAGCTACTTTTCCACCAACCAAATGAACTTTCCATAGTCCATTAACTTGTTTTGCATCAATAGCAACAACAATACATTGTGAGCCAAATTTATCAGCCAATTGGTTAATTAAGTTTGGATTTTTTACTGCCGACGAATTGATAGAAACCTTATCTGCACCCGATTTTAATAACAACTCTACATCTTCTACTGATGAAATTCCTCCACCAACAGTAAATGGAATATTGACTTGTTCTGCTACTCTTTCAACCAATTTGAGTAAAGTTTTTCGTTTTTCTTCCGTGGCTGAAATATCTAAAAAAACCAATTCATCAGCACCTTCATTTGCATAAATCTTCGCTAATTCTACAGGGTCGCCAGCATCAATCAAGTTAATAAAGTTTACACCTTTAACTGTCCTGCCATCTTTAATATCTAAACAAGGTATGATTCGTTTTGTTAACATATTAATTGATTTTATAGTTAAATTTTTCCAATTCTTTTAAGCTGATGTTTCCTTCATAAATGGCTTTACCGATAATTGCTCCGTAAATATTCATTTCAACTAGCAAGTCTAAATCAGCAATGGTAGTAACACCTCCACTAGCCACTAATTTTAAATCAGGAAAAACTTGCATCATTTCTTTATACAATTCTATTGAGGTGCCTTGCAACATACCATCTTTTGCAATATCAGTACAAATTACGGTATTCAAACCAAGTTGCTTATATGTTTGGATAAAAGGAAATAATTCTAATCCTGAATCCTCTTGCCAACCACTAACCGCTATTTTTTTGTTGTTTACATCAGCTCCTAAAATGATTTTATCAGTACCATATTTTTTAATCCAAGATTTAAATAAATCAGGATTTTTAACAGCTATACTCCCACCTGTAATTTGAGTAGCTCCTGCATTAAAAGCTACTTCAACATCTTTATCGGATTTTAACCCGCCACCAAAATCAATTTTTAATTTGGTATTAGAAGCAATGGTTTCCAATACTTTGTGATTAACAATTTGATTCGATTTTGCTCCATCTAAATCAACCAAATGTAAAAATTCTATTCCACTGGCTTCAAATTGTTTAGCTACTTCTAATGGGTTTTCGTTATAAGTCTTTTTTGTAGTATAATCGCCTTTGGTTAAACGAACACATTTTCCATCGATGATATCTATTGCAGGTATTATTCTCATATTTATTTTTCTTTAAGTGTCAGTTCGAGTAGTTTTTGATTTTGGTTCTCGATACATTCCAACATAAGTTGAAATACTCGAACTGACAAAATCAAAAATTGTATCGAGAACTAGTTATAGCATTAAAAAGTTTTTTAAAATCATTTCGCCTTTATCTCCACTTTTTTCGGGATGAAATTGGCATCCATAAAAATTATCTTTTTGCAATGCAGCCGAATAGTTTATTCCGTACTGAGCCTTGGCAATGGTTTCTTTTGCTAACGGAACGTAATAACTATGTACAAAATACATGAATTCATTTTCTTGTAACCCGTTAAATAGTTTCGATTTTAAATCAACAATAGTATTCCATCCAATTTGAGGAATTTTATTGGCTGAACTAAATTTCAATACGTTCAAATCAAATATCCCCAAGCCATTGGCATCGCCTTCTTCCGAATATTTACACATCAACTGCATACCCAAACAAACCCCTAAAACTGGTTGTTTTAAATTTGGAATTATTTTATCCAAACCAACTTGTCGTAATTTTTCCATTGCAGCATTGGCATGACCAACTCCAGGAAAAATTACTTTGTCAGCCTTACAAATCAATGCTTCGTTATTGGTTAGAATGGCTTCTACACCCAATCGTTTCAATGCAAATTGAACTGATTTGGTATTACCTGCTCCATAATCTATTAATACTATATTCATTTTTCTTATTTTATCGTCATTTCGAGCAAAGTCGAGAAAATCTTCTTGTTTATTTGTAAGATTTCTCCATTTCGTGTTACTTCAGTCGAAATGACACTAACCTATAACATTCCTTTAGTTGATGGTAGCTGCATATTGTTTACATCTCTTTTTTTAGCCATTTTTATCGCTTTCGCAAAAGCTTTAAAAATAGCTTCAATTTTATGGTGTTCATTTACCCCTTCTGCTTTTATATTCAAATTACATTTAGCACCATCGGTAAACGATTTAAAAAAATGAAAAAACATTTCGGTTGGCATTTTACCTATCATTTCACGTTTAAATTCAGCTTCCCATTCCAGCCAATTTCTACCGCCAAAATCAATAGCCACTTGAGCCAAGGAATCGTCCATTGGCAAACAAAAACCATAACGCTCAATGCCTAATTTGTTGGCTAAAGCTTTATTAAAAACCTCACCCAAAGCAATGGCTGTATCTTCAATGGTGTGGTGTTCATCGACTTCTAAATCTCCTTTTACCCTTATATCCAAATCTAACGAACCGTGTCGAGCAATTTGATCCAACATGTGATTAAAAAAGTCAATACCAGTGTCGATATTTGCCTTTCCAGTTCCATCTAAATTGAGTTTGATTTCAATGTCCGTTTCGTTGGTTTTTCTTGATATCTCAGCAGTTCTATCAGCCAGTTTTAAAAACTCATAAATGGTTTTCCATTCAGTGGTCTTTAAAATTTGGGTTTCGTTTTTATAATTCAACGCTGCATCATTACTAATTAATATTCCTTTAGCACCTAAATTATCTGCCAGTTCAATGTCTGTAAGCCTATCTCCAATTACAAACGAATTCGTCAAATCATAATTTCCATTCAAATATGCCGCAAGTAACCCTGTTCGTGGTTTACGGGTTGGAGCATTATCTTCTGGAAAACTTCTGTCTATTAAAACATCTTTAAATAAAATCCCCTCGTTCTCAAAAGCTTTCATCATTTTGTTATGAGCTGGCCAAAAAGTTTCCTCAGGAAAAGATGTTGTTCCTAATCCATCTTGATTGGTAACCATTACCAATTCGTAATCTAATTCTTCAACTATTCGGCTCAACCATCGAAAAACTCCTGGATAAAATTCTAATTTTTCTAAGCTATCCAACTGATAATCAATTGGAGGTTCTATAACCAATGTCCCATCTCTATCTATAAAAAGTACTTTTTTCATAACTTAATTTCTTTTAATGCTGCAATTAATAATTGGTTTTCTTCAGGTGTTCCCACAGTTATTCTTAAACAGTTTTCACACAAAGGTTCTTTGGTTCTGTTGCGAATTACTATTTGTTTTTTAATTAATTGATTATAAATTCCAGTTGCATCAGTTGTTTTAATTAATACAAAATTAGCCTCTGAAGGATAAACTTTTAGTACAAATGGGAGTTTGGCTAATGATTTACTTAAAAGCTCTCGCTCTTCTATTACTTCATTTTTATACCTTTCGTTTTTATTTTTTAAGATATCAATAGCTTTATTTTGGGTTAAACTATTTACGTTGTAAGGCGGTTTTATTCTATTTAAAATTGCAATTATATCTTCCGATGCAAAGCACATTCCAAGACGTATTCCAGCCATCCCATAATACTTTGAAAGTGTTTGTGAAACAACAAGTTGATTGTATTCACTTAATTTTTCAATACAACTAACTTTTGTAGAAAAATCGATATAAGCTTCATCAACTACAACTAAACAATTAGTGTTATTCAATAACCTTTCTATTACCTCAAAATCGATAACATTTCCAGTTGGGTTATTGGGCGAACACAATAAAATCAGTTTGGTGTTTTCATCAACAACTTCCAAAATTTTATCTGCATTCAAACTAAAATCTTCTTCCAATAAAACTTCTTTCAGTTCAACATTGTTAAGGTTAGCCAACACTTTGTACATCCCATAACTTGGTGCTGTTATTACCACATTATCTTGTTTTGGCTCACAAAAAGCACGAAATAATAAATCTAGTACTTCATCGCTACCATTCCCTAACATCATATTTTTAGCTGCCACTCCTTTAAGTTCAGCCAAAACTGACTTCAAATCATTTTGATAGGGATCAGGATACCTATTTACGCCATTGTTGTAAGGGTTTTCGTTGGCATCTAAAAACAAACCATCTAAACCACTAAACTCATCACGAGCAGACGAATAAGGTTTCATTGCTGCGATATTTTCTCTTATTAATTGATTTATATTCATTTCGTATTACTTTTTAACTTTCCACTTTCAAACTTTTAACTCTAACTGTTACCGCATTTTTATGCGCTTGGAGCAATTCAGCCTCAGCCATTAATTCTATTGATTTTCCAATATTTAGAATTCCTTCTTTTGTTATTTTTTGAAAGGTAATTTTCTTTACAAAAGCATCTAAATTTACCCCACTAAATGATTTCGAAAACCCATTGGTAGGCAAAGTATGGTTTGTTCCCGAAGCATAATCACCCGCACTTTCTGGGGTGTAATTTCCAATAAATACTGAGCCTGCGTTAATAATGTTTTGAATGTATTCATCCTCATTTTTAACAGCTAATATTAAATGCTCTGGGGCATATTCGTTCACAAAGTCAATCGTATCTTTTACGCTTTCTAAAACTACTAGTTTTGAGTTTGTTAGGGCTTTACGAGCTATTTCTTTTCGAGGCAACTGTTCCAATTGAGCTTCAACTTCTTTTTCAATAGCTTTTATCAGCACCTCATTATTTGCAATACAAATTACTTGGCTATCCGTACCGTGTTCGGCTTGCGACAATAAATCGGAAGCAACAAAAGCTGCGTTTGAGCTCTCATCAGCTACCACTAATAGCTCTGAAGGTCCGGCTGGCATATCAATTGCCACCCCTTGCTGAAAAGCTTCTTGTTTTGCTGCTGTTACATACTGGTTTCCGGGTCCAAAAATTTTATACACTTTAGGAATACTTTCAGAACCATAGGTTAACGCTGCAATGGCTTGTATTCCGCCAACTTTATAAACCTCTGTTATACCTACCAATTTTGCAACATACAATATCTCGTTTGCTATTTTACCTTCTTTATTTGGAGGAGTACACAAAACAACTTTTTTACATCCAGCAATTTTAGCAGGAATTGCCAACATCAACACGGTAGAAAACAAAGGCGCAGTTCCTCCTGGAATATACAATCCTACGCGTTCAATTGGGCGAGATTCTTGCCAGCAAAATACTCCATTAGTTGTTTCTACCACTTGTTTTTCTTGCTTTTGTATATTGTGGAATTTCTCAATATTACTTGAGGCAAGTTTTATGGCTTCTTTCAACTCATCACTCACTTGTTTTTCAGCAACAGTAAATTCAGCAGCAGAAACGCATAAAGATGATAAATTAACCTTATCAAACTGATTGGTATAGCTTTTTATAGCCTTATCTCCGTTTAGTTTAACTTCATTAAACACTTGTTTTACCAATGCTGATAAATCTGCCGCTTCAACAGCTGGTCGAGTTGTTAATTCACTCCAATTGGTTTTGGTTGGATTTATATACTTTTTCATCTTGGTTTTAATTTAACTTATTTTTCATACCACAATCCTTCGACAAGCTCAGGATGACATTCTTAAAAAACATCCCTTCGGGAGGGTTGGGATGGGCTTATAACACCATTTTTTCTATCGGAACAATTAAAATACCTTCTGCTCCATTTAATTTTAGTTCGTCTATTACTTCCCAAAACTTGTTTTCGTCAATTACCGAGTGTAACGAGCTCCAACCCTCTTCAGCCAATGGCAATATGGTGGGGCTTTTTAAAACAGGTAATATTTTACTGATAGCCTCAATTTTATCGTTTGGAACATTCATTAAAATGTATTTCGATTTTCGAGCTTTTAAAACAGACTGTATGCGAAAAACCAATTTATCCAATACAGCATTATTTTCATTAGATATTAATGGTGATACTGCCAAACAAGCTTCCGATTTTAATACCACCTCTTTTTCTTCCAATCCATTTTTAAACAAGGTATTTCCTGAACTTACCAAATCGCAAATGGCATCTGCCAAGCCAATGTTTGGGGCAATTTCTACCGAACCAGAAATTTCGTGCAACTCGGCAGTAACATTGTTCTTTTTAAGAAAACGCTTTAATGTATTGGGGTAAGAAGTCGCTATTTTCTTGCCTTCTAAATCGTTTAATGATTGATAACTTACATTTTTAGGTGTTGCAATTGATAATTTGCATTTTGAAAAACCTAAATATTCTATTATTTCGATGTCTTTTTCTTGTTCAATTAATAAATTCTCTCCAATAATAGCCACATCCACCACTCCATCAATTAAATATTGAGGAATATCCGAATTTCTTAAAAACAATACTTCTAATGGAAAGTTCGACGCCGATGCTTTTAATTGATCTATGCCATTATCAATGGATATTCCGCATTCTTTTAAAATTTTAAGCGAATCTTCATTCAGTCTTCCTGATTTTTGAATTGCAATTTTTAATTTGCTCATGTTGTTCTTTTTTATGTCTGAGCAAACCTAAAGGAAACAAAAAACCCGTCGATATTACTCAGACGGGTTTTTGATATTTTTTATTTATGTATTACAGATATCATTAACAGCTCGCCTGTGTGCAAGAATGTAAATGGTGATGATGTAATGTATTGTTCATGTTTTTTTGTTTGAATGGTGCAAATATATAAAATAAAATTTCATACCCTACAATTTTTTTGAAAAATCACCATATTTTATTTGGCTATTGCTTTACTCGAATTAACATTTTTTCACAAATTGGCTTAACATTTTTTAACAAAAAAACCGCAATTACCCCTTTAAAATATACGTTTTAGTGCTAAATTTTGTAGTAGTAAAATCATAAAAAATAAAAAATTATGGAAAACAAATTCAAACAATTCGGTGCAATATTAAGCGTTGCTTTATTTAGCAGTTTATTTTCGGTTTTTATTTATCAAAAATTAACACCCGAAACCACTATTGTTTCGAGTAATAATACACCACCAAAATACATCAATGTGGCCTTAAAAGAAGCCGGTTTAACCAACTTTGAATATGCAGCCGATTTATCGGTAAATGCTGTTGTGCACATTAAAACATCGACCATTTACAGTCGACAAGTTGACCCCTTGTATGAGTTTTTTTATGGCAGACCACAACGCCCACAACAACATGCCATTCAATCGGCAGGTTCGGGTGTTATTTTATCAAACGATGGCTATATTGTTACCAATAATCATGTGGTTGACAATGCTAGTTCTATTGATGTTACCTTAAACAATAAAAAAACATACAAAGCCGAAGTAATTGGCACCGATGCAAGTACCGATTTAGCTTTATTAAAAATTGATGCCGAAAACTTACCTTATATCAATTACGGAAACTCAAACGATTTAAACATTGGAGCATGGGTATTAGCTGTTGGCAATCCGTTTAATTTAACTTCTACTGTTACAGCGGGTATTATTAGCGCAAAAGCACGTAACATTAACATACTAAGCGGCAACCAAACCAACGGCTTACCTCCTATCGAATCGTTTATACAAACCGATGCAGTGGTAAATCCTGGTAACAGTGGTGGCGCTTTGGTAAACGTTAATGGCGAGTTGGTTGGTATTAATACTGCCATACAATCCAATACGGGTTCGTACACTGGGTATTCGTTTGCCATACCATCTAACATTGTTCAAAAGGTGGTAAAAGATTTAAAAGAGTTTGGAACAGTTCAACGTGCATTTATTGGTGTTAGCATTAAAAACATCGACGATAAAGTAGCCAAAGACTTAGGGCTTAAAGATTATGCTGGAGTATACGTTAACGATGTAAATAAAAATGGTTCTGCCGACAAGGCTGGAATTAAATCGGGAGATGTAATTAAAAAAGTGGGAAATAATAACATTAACGATGTTCCTGAATTGCAAGAACAAATTAGCCAGTTCCGACCAGGCGAAAAAACAAGCATTACTGTTTTAAGGGATAACAAACTTTTAGATTTTGATTTGGTACTTAAAAACCTGAATGGTAACGAAGAAGTGATTACCTACGAAGAAAATACAATCAACAAAATTTTAGGTGCTCGATTGGCCGATTTAACCAAAGAAGATAAAAAAGAGCTGAACCTTGAAAACGGTGTTAAAGTGGAAGAAGTTTTTGCGGGAAAATTAAGAAGCATAGGCGTTCGTGATGGTTTTATAATTACCAAAATAAACCATGTGCCGATTAAAAATTTAAGCAATGCTTCCGAAGTTTTATCTAAAATTAAAGGTGGTGTTTTAATTGAAGGACTTTATGGTAACGGAAAAAGAGAGTTTTACGGTTTTGGGGTGTAACCTATAGTGCAAAACAATACTTCTCGATACGTTTTCCGTTGCACTACAAACACTCGAAGTGACAAAAGCAGATTGCTACCTGTCAGTTCGAGTGTTCCTATTCTCTTTGAACAAAAAAAACTCCCGACTTTTATTATCGAGAGGCTTGAGGATTTTTTTGATGGTGGTTGGAAATGTTTGAGATAAAATTAATTTGTAGTTTAGTTACCTTTATCTTGTTGTTCAATATTATCTAATATTATTCTCAAATAATTGTTTTTATAATCTCCAATACCTTTTTTATTTTTTATTAAAGTAATATATAAACCTTTATGAGTATCAATAACTGTGTAAGTATATTTTTTTGACGATTTTGTTTCTATAATTATTTTCCAATATTTATTTCCTATTAGATTACCTTCACTTAAAGTACATTCTTTTAACTTTAATACATTATTTATTTCATGTATTCTTTCTTTATCAATAATTTCATATTCTTTTGAATAGTTTCCATGACGAGCATCTTTAAAAAAAGTTATCTTAGAAATTTCTGAACTATTCAAATTCATTGTCTCGTTATATTCATTTATTCTTTCAAACAAACTTGGACTTGAAATTAAGTGATGAGAAAAAATAAAAAATGTAATGACCATTATAAAGTATAAAATAATAGTTTCTACCTTTTCTCTTTTCTTTCTTTTGAGATATTTAATACCTATAAAGATTATTAAAGGAGGAAAAATAAACCATAATATGTAATCAAACAAAATACTTAGCATATATTTTTTAATTAATCACCCCTCTATCACAAGCATCCGCTTGAGGTATTTATGATAATTCAATTTATTTAAAATTAAGTGTTTTTTTGGTTAAGCTAGTATAAATAACCTAAATTATTATACCTAACAGATAAATTATATTTTATGGTTTTAGGATGTAACTTTAACTAAATGTTAGCCAAGTGTTAAGTAGCAAAAACAATTTTGCGAGTTTTTTTTTCGTCCAAACAGCTAATTTTTACTGATAAAAACACGAATACGTTCAATAAATAAAAAGTAAACACAATTTTAAATTTCAAACAAATTAATGGGTAAATTTGCTCAACCCTATCAATATTAACATAAACTATCTTTAATGAGACAACTCAAAATCACAAAATCTATTACGAATCGTGATAGTGCCTCTCTTGATAAGTATTTACAAGAAATTGGAAGAGAAGAGTTAATAACCGCAGAAGATGAAGTAGAATTAGCCCGAAAAATAAAACAAGGCGACCAACGAGCTCTAGAAAAATTGGTTAAAGCCAATTTACGATTCGTTGTCTCAGTATCAAAACAATATCAAAATCAAGGACTTACATTGCCCGACTTAATCAACGAAGGTAACTTGGGTTTAATTAAAGCGGCTCAACGTTTTGACGAAACCAGAGGATTTAAATTTATATCGTATGCCGTTTGGTGGATTCGTCAATCTATTTTACAAGCCATAGCCGAACAAGCTCGTATAGTACGTTTACCATTAAACCAAGTGGGTTCGTTAAATAGAATAAACAAAGCATTCTCAAAGTTAGAACAAGAATTTGAGCGTGAGCCATCGGTTGATGAACTTGCCAACATATTAGAAATGGGCGAAGACAAAGTGGTTGACTCCATGAGAATATCAGGAAGACACGTGTCGGTTGATGCTCCTTTTCGTGATGATGAGGATGGTAATTTGCTGGATGTTCTTGCCAATGACGACACCCCTAACTCCGACTTATCATTAATGAATGAGTCATTACAAAAAGAAATTAGCCGTTCACTATCAACCTTAACCGATAAAGAACAAGATGTAATAAAAATGTTTTTCGGAATAGGCATTGCACATCCTTTATCATTAGAAGAAATTGGCGATAAATTTAATTTAACTCGTGAGAGAGTCCGTCAAATCAAAGAAAAAGGAATTAGACGATTAAGACATTCATCAAGAAGTAATTTATTAAAAACATATTTAGGATAAAATAATGCAAGTATTAAATGGAAACAATGCTTACGAATCAAAATTAAGCGAATACGTAAGCAATGAAAAAGCGGCTGTAAACCTTATCAGTTCTATTGGATATTTAATGTATGAAAAGTCGATAGAATTGGTTTTATTTAGAAATCCATTAGTTGATAAAAGTATTTCGGAGGTACTAAACCTTCACAAAAGAGCAAAAAGTATTGTTTACAACCCCGTAGACATTTATACCACTCAAAAAATTGCAGAAGAATTAACCAAAATGGACTTGGCTCCTTCTAAACTTGATGTTGGAAGGTTAGCTAGCGAATGGTTAATGGAAAAAAATAATTTCTCACAATTAAGCGACTTTTTAAACAACAAGCTTACTGGTTTTTCTGAAGACAAAGCTCAAGCTCCACAACCAAAAGACGTGGTTTTGTTTGGTTTTGGTCGTATTGGTCGTTTGGCTGCTCGTGAGTTGGTTAAACAAGCAGGCAAAGGACAACAATTAAGGTTAAGAGCCATAGTACTTCGTTCGGTAAATAACGATGACACCATAAAACGTGCAGCATTATTAAGAAATGATTCAGTTCATGGAATGTTTTCTGGAACTGTTGAAGAAGATTTAGAAAACAATGCCTTGATTATCAATGGTCAAATGGTTCGTTTAATCGAAGCAAAAAACCCTGAAGATGTTGATTACACCGCTTATGGCATTAATAATGCTTTATTGATTGATAATACGGGAGTTTTTACCAATAGAGAACAATTATCAAGACATTTAAAAGCCAATGGAATTAGTAAAGTATTATTAACTGCTCCAGGAAAAGAAGTTCCAAACATTGTTTATGGTATTAATGAAGATACCCTTGATATTGAAAAAGAAAACATTTTTACTGCTGCATCTTGTACCACTAATGCCATTTCTCCTATTTTATATGTAATCGAAAATTCATTAGGAGTTGTAAAAGGTCATATCGAAACAGTACATGCATATACCAACGATCAAAACTTATTAGACAATTTTCATAAAAAACCAAGAAGAGGTCGTTCGGCAGCAATAAACATGGTAATTACTTCTACTGGTGCAGGAAGTGCTGTTACAAAAGTAATACCATCATTAAAAGACAAATTAACTGCAAATGCTGTTCGTGTACCTACACCAAACGGTTCTTTAGCCATTTTAAGTTTAAGTGTAAATAAAGAAACCAATGTAGAGGAAGTAAACGAGTTGATTAGAAAAGCTGCTCTTGAAGGTGGATTGGTAAATCAAATTAAATATGAAAACGACCCAGAATTAGTTTCTACCGATATTATTGGAAACATCTGTTGTTCGGTTTACGATAGCAATGCAACCATTGTTTCTAATGATAAAAAGAATATAGTGCTATATGTATGGTACGACAACGAATTTGGTTATACCAAACAAGTTATTCGTTTAGCTAAATACATTGCTAAAGTTAGAAGACTTATTTATTACTAATTAAGAATATACTATTTCTATAAAGCTCACTAATATAGTGGGCTTTTATATTTTTACTACTTATGGAGAAAGAGAACAACAACCGTTACAACAATATCATAAAAGACTTAAAATCTACAGATAAAGAAAAAATATTGATTGCTGTAAAGCAATTACGAAGTCACGGGCAGAAAGAATCCATTACAGATTTATTGGATGTTTATATCAGTAATGAAGACGCCGATATAAAAACTAGCATTACCAATCTTTTATTCGATTTAAAAGACGAAAAAAGTACTCCCATCTTATTAAAAGCAATAAACGATAAAAAATATGCTTCGATAAAAGCCTTTTTAATCTCCATCTTCTGGCAATCATCATTAGACGCTAGCGAACATTTAGGCACTTTTATACGCTTTGCAGTAAAAGGAGATTATAACATTTGTCTTGAAGTATTTACCGTTATCGAATCATTTGATTCAAGTTTTGATGAAGATCAAATTCAAGATGCTATTTACGACATTGAAGAAAAATTAGATGATGATGAATTAGACGAAGAGTACAAAAAATTACTATACCTCTTAAAAGATGTTGTTTCTCAACTTTCAGTTGAATTTTAACCTTATTCTTTTCTTGGCATAGAATTTGTCAAGTTGTTTTCGAGATTATAAAAATAGTTTTTCTCACATGTTTTTAACAATCAAGTATTACATAATTATTTTATGTAGTTTTGGTTAAAATCATTCTTAAAAAATTATATGAAAAAATTATTACCTGTGAGAAAATCATTTATTACTCAAGTAGTTGCAGCTTTATTAGTTGTAAGTTCTTCAGTATCTGCTCAAGCACAAACTGAAGAAACAAAAGAAAAAGAGAAGAAAGAATCTGGCAAATTAGATAAAGCTGATAACAAAGCTGAAACAGTAAAATACCGAAGAAGTTCTCTCCATACCATGATTATCGAAGATGCAAAACTTCCAAAAATCGATATCATTTTAAACACGTTTAATAACGCACCATTTCCAGATAAATACAACGACCATACTGTAGCTGAAAAATCGTTCAATTTAGCTAATTATATGGCTGAACCTGTTATTAATGAAAAAGGTAAAGAAGAAAAAGCTGATAAAGATTTAAGTCCAGCAATAAATAAATATTTTGCAGATAAAAAAGTTGCCAATCAACTGATTGCAAAATGGTTTAGCAGAAAAGACAATGGTGCTTTCGACATGAGTTTAATTGAAGAACGAGGTCTATACGATGCTTCTGCTCAAGATATAGCTGTTGCATCTAGCACTGCAAGAGGCGATGCAATGTTAGCTGATGCTGGTGAAGAACTAATTCCGAACACTTTTGTTGTTGTAAATTATTCAAAATTTGTGAGCAACGAAACAGCAGCTTTAGCTGTTAAAACAACAGCTTATGCTATTGCTGCAGATAAAGGAGCATTTAAAGAAGCTCTTGAAAAAGCTGCAGATATCGTTTATGAAAAAACTCGTCATGGGTATTCAGTTTGGACTACAGCTTATTTGTATCAAATCAATTGGAACGATTCTACTTCTGCAGTTTTCTATCAAGATTACTGGATGGATGATTCAAAAATTGACCCTGCAAAAAAAGAAGCATTTGATAATTCAACCTTATTCAATTTACAACTTTTAGGGTATGAAAAAGCATCTATTTTAATATCTGGTTTAGGTAAAAATGCCGATAGCGAAGCTTCAATTATTAAAAATGCAACATTAAAATCTATCGATGCTGTTTATGCAAAACTTCAACGTAAGTTCGAGAAATTTAGAACAAAAACTCCTTTGGTTAGCATCGACCCTTTAGCTGCTAAAATTGGCATGAAAGAGGGCTTGGAAAAAGGAGATAAATATGAAGTGTTAGAACAAAGCACTGATGCTGAAGGAAAAATTTCATATAAAAGAAAAGGAGTTATAACCGTTGAAAAAGGTAAAATAATGGATAACAGGTATGCTGCTGGTGAAGAACCACTAGATGAAGAAGGAAATCCTATTGCTCCAGAGAACACGTTAGAATTTACAACTTTTAAAGGCGGAAAAGGATATTATCCTGGTATGCTAATTAGACAAATCAATTAATTAACCTAAATATTTTTATTATGAGAAAAATTATTAACAAAGCAAGTTTATTAACTACTGTGTTTCTTGCTTTTGCACTTGTTTCTACTGCTCAAACTGGTAAAGAAAAAAAGGCAAATCAAGACACTGAAAATTGGAGATACGAAATAGAATGTGTTGGCATTGGTCAACCAGGAACTAAACTAATTAAAGTTTGGTCGTATTCTAAAAAACCAGATGTTGCTAATCATCAATCAAAAAAGAATGCTGTTCATGGAATTATTTTTCAAGGATATGCTGGTGGCGGTCAAGGATGTACTCCACAACGACCATTAACTAACGACCCATCGTTAGAACAACAAAAGGCTGATTTTTTTACGCCATTTTTTGCTGAAGGTGGAAAATACATGAAATTTGTTTCAACTTCTGGAGACGGTACACCAACCATAGTAAAAGTTGGTAAAGAATATAAAGTTGGAGTGGTTGTTACAGTAATGACTGATTTATTAAGAAGTGACTTAGAAGCTGCTGGAATAATTAAAGGATTAGCTTCAGGATTTTAACCTAAAAAATTATCAATTATGAAACTATTAATTAAATCATCCATTTTAGCTACTGCGCTATTAATTGGATTTACATCAGATACCTTTGCTCAAAAAAGCAAACAAAAAAAGACTGCAGGTTTTTACGATTACGAAACGGAATGTTTAGGAGTTGAAGGAGATGGTTCTCAAACTGTAAGATCTCACGGTAAAGGAAGAAATAGAGAAGATGCTATTGAACAAGCTAAAAAGAATGCTGTAAAAGATGTACTTTTTAAAGGCATTACCAAAGGTAGTTCAGAGTGTAATACAAAACCTTTACTTTTCAATCCAAATGCTAGAGAAAAATTCGAAGATTATTTCAATGCATTTTTTGCAGATGGAGGACCTTACAAAGAATTTATTACAGGCGAAGATGGTTCTGACATGCACAGCGAAGTTAGAAAAGGAAGATCTCAAGCTGGTTCTCAAGAAAATTACGGTGTAGTTGTTCGAGTACAACGTGCCAAACTAAAAGAAAGAATGATTCAAGATAAAATCATTAGTCAATAATCTATCAATTAATCTAAACTAAAAAAATGAAAAAAATAATTTTAACCACTTTATCAGCAGTTTTAATTTCTGCTGTAACTTTCGGTCAGGCAAAAAAACCAACCATTATGGTTGTTCCAAGCGATAACTGGTGTATTTCAAACGGTTATGTAATGGAGTTTGATAATCAAGGAACTAAAGTAAAAATTCCTAACTACAAACAAGCTTTTCAAGAAAATGCTGATTTAAATGTTGTAATTAGTGCTATTAATGGTATGATGGCAGAAAGAGGTTTTCCATTAAAAAACATGGAATCAGCTATTAAATCATTAGAATCTGAAAGTGCTGAAAACTCAATGTTAACATCTAAATCAGGTAGTGAATTAGC
Source organism: Flavobacteriales bacterium (assembly GCA_020635795.1). Lineage (NCBI taxonomy): Bacteria > Pseudomonadati > Bacteroidota > Flavobacteriia > Flavobacteriales > Flavobacteriales bacterium. The sequence continues at coordinate 1,153,464 of JACJZD010000001.1, read as the reverse complement.
TGAATCTCCTGTTGACGCTTTGAAAAGAGTTGCTAAAGCAGATATCATTATGCAGTTGACTTGGACAGTTAACACTACTGGTCCAAAAAAATCAATCACTTTTAACTTACAAGGTTTAGATTCTTATACAGACAAACAAATTGCTACTGCAGTTGGTACTGGTGCACCTTCTTTTTCTGCTGAATTACCTGTATTGTTACAAGAAGCTGTTACTGCTCATATCGATAATTTTAATGCTACTTTAATGAAACATTTTGAAGATATGTTTGAAAATGGTAGAGAAATCATCATCAGAATTAAAAAATTCGATTCTTGGTCAGAAGATTTAGAAACTGAATACGATGGAAAAGAATTGGGTGAGATTATTGAAGAATGGATGGCTGCAAACTCTGTTAAAGGTAGATTTAATACTACTGATGCAACTGAAAACATGATGTTATTTGAACAAGTTAGAATTCCTTTGTTTAATGAAAAAGGGAATGCTTCTGATGCAAGAGATTTTGCTAAAGGTTTATCTAAATACTTAAAAGCTGCTCCTTTTGAAATCACTAACAAATTAATGATGAAAGGTTTAGGACAAGCAGTTATTGTTTTAGGTGAAAAATAACCAAATTACTAATTAACAAATTAAACTATGAAAAAGTCAATTTTTAATATCGCTTTGGCTTCGGCTTTATTGTTGTTCTCTGGAATTTCAGCAAATGCTCAAGACAAAAAAGATGATTTAGGACGAATTGCTATAACAGCATGGGTACCAGACCAAATTGAAGGTATGCCCGCTACTGCAAAAAATTCCTTAGCAAACAAACTTACTCAAGTAATCAATAGTAATGGTGTTGCAGCAAGTAGTTTTAACTCACGTTTTGTGTTAACTGCAAACGTTACGGTTTTAACTAAAGATTTAACTGCTACTGCTCCACCTATGCAAGCTTATACTCTAGATGTAACATTGTATATTGGTGATGGTTTTGATGGAACGTTGTTTGCTAGTCAATCCGTTCAAGTTAAAGGTGTTGGTCAAAACGAAACTAAAGCATACATGGCTGCACTTAAAAACATTAAACCTACTGACCCAAGCTTAACGGCTTTTGTTGAGAAAGGAAAACAAAAAATTATAGAATACTATAATTCTAAATGCGACTTCATTATTAAAGAAGCGAATACCTTAGCATCACAAAATAAGTATGAAGAAGCTATTTTCTTGTTAACAAGTGTTCCTGATGCTTGTGCTCAATGTTACGATAAAGCTATTGCTGCTGTTGGTCCAATGTATCAAAAAATGATTGACAGAGACTGTAAATTGAAGTTAGCTGAAGCAAACAATATTTGGGCAGCTGGACAAAGTGTTGAATCTGCAGACCAAGCAGGAGCTATTTTATCTTCTATCGAACCTCAATCTAGTTGCTATGGTGAAGTAAAAGCGTTAAGTAATAAAATTGCTGCTAGAGTTAAAGAAATTGATGCTAGAGAGTGGAAATACATCTTAAAAGATCAAGAGCAAAAAAGCGAAATGATTAAAGCTTACAGAGATGTTGGTGTTGCTTATGGTAATGGTCAACCAAAATCAGTTACTTACAATGTAAACGGTTGGTGGTAATTATTAATCACTAAAAAAAATGATTATGAAAAAGATTTCAATAATATTATTTGTGGCATTAATATCAGGATCATCGGTAAAATCTCAAACAAATGATGTAAGTATTAATGTTTTAAACTTCATTATTTCAACCTATGAAATTGGTTTTGAACATGGATTTGGTGATAAACAATCAGCTGGTATTAATATAAATTTTACCAACAAAAACATGTTTGAATCTGGAGGTAAAGAATATTCTGAGTTTAACATTATACCAACATATAAATATTTCACTACTCCCGAAAAAGGAGCTGATGGGTTTTATTTGGGTGCTTATGCAAGATATAGAAGTTCTAATTCAAAAGGAAACGAGTTTCTTGCATTTAATGCAGCAACACTTACAACTACAATCGAAAAAACTGATGTATCCTCATCAACGATTGCTTTAGGAGCTTTAACAGGCTATAAATGGGTTGCAAGCAATGGTTTTTTTGTTGAACCTGAAATTGGTTTAGGAAAGGCTATCACTAACTCAATTAACATCAGTAATAAAAATGCTGATGACGAAAAAGTAAATGTTACCAATGGTTGGGATAAAAATGATTATCTACCAATTCTAGGAAACAAAATAGGAGTTGATTTAAGAATTGCTTTTAAAATTGGTAAAAGATTCTAAACTTCATCAATAAAACTAAAAAAGGGTTGGATTTATCCAACCCTTTTTTGTATCATTAAATTAGTTAACAAAATTTAACAAAATATTCGTAACTAAAATTGTTAGATTTGTGTAAGACATAAGAAACAATTCCCTATGATAAAAAAAACAACCCTACTACTGCTTATAATAAGCTCTTTTATAAGTTTAAAAGCTCAATTTGCTACAGAAGGTGGTCGTAAATTTGACGCCCTACTCCAATACATCAATTATGCTTATGTAGATTCTACTAAAGAAAGTAAAATTGTTGAAGATGCTATTGTAGCAGCACTAAAAGAATTAGACCCTCATTCAGTTTATATTTCAGCTGATGAAGTAAAAAAAATGAATGAGCCATTGGTTGGAAATTTTGAAGGAGTTGGCATTCAGTTTAACATCCTAAATGATACGTTAATTGTTGTTTCACCCATAGCAGGTGGCCCTAGTGAAAAAGTGGGGATATTAGCAGGTGATAAAATAGTAGGAGTAAATGGCGAAAACATTGCAGGTATAGGTCTTCAAAACAGCGATGTACAAGATAAATTGAGAGGAAAAAAAGGTACAAAAGTGAACGTTTCTATACTTAGACGCTCATCAAATAAATTGTTGGATTTTACCATTACCCGAGATGAAATTCCAATTTTTAGTGTAGATGCATCTTTCATGGCTACTCCAGATATTGGTTACATTAAAATAAATCGCTTTGCTCAAAACACAGATAAAGAATTTACTGATGCTTTAGAAAGTTTGAAAAAACAAAAAATGAAGCATCTTATTGTCGATTTAAGTGGTAATGGTGGTGGATACTTAAAAACAGCTATCCAATTAGCCGACGAATTACTAGACGATAAAAAATTGATTGTTTTTACTGAAGGAAATAAAAATCCAAAACAAGAATATTATACTGCAGTTAAGGGTGGTTTTGAAAAAGGTAAGCTAGTCATATTAATTGATGAAGGTTCTGCCTCAGCTTCAGAAATTGTTTCAGGAGCAATACAAGATTACGATAGAGGCTTAATTATAGGTCGTCGTTCTTTTGGAAAAGGCTTGGTTCAAAAACCATTTACATTAACTGATGGATCAGCAGTTAGGTTAACTGTTGCAAGATACTTTACTCCATCAGGAAGATGTATTCAACGTTCGTATGAAGGTGGAAAAGAAGATTATTACAACGAGCTAACCCGCCGTTACGAGCATGGAGAATTAATGAATGAAGATAGTATTACTTTTCCTGATTCGTTGAGATACGAAACATTAAATAGTAAGAGAACTGTTTATGGTGGTGGTGGTATTATGCCTGATGTTTTTGTACCTATTGATACAACACTTTATTCTGAATATTTTGGAACCGTTAATCGCAAAGGGTTATTAAATGATTTTACATTATCGTATATGGACAATAAGAGGGCAGAAATTGAAAAAAAACATACTACAGTAACCGATTTTGCATCTAATTTTGATGCAGAAAAAGAATTGTTTAACCAGTTTATAGAATATGCCAAAAACAATGAAGTTGAGCCAAATGATGAACAAATTAATATTTCCAAACCTATTATTATAAATAGATTAAAAGCTTTAGTAGCAAGAAATATATGGGGTACTTCGGCCTTCTATCAAATTTCGAACGAGTTTAACAATTCTTATAAAAAAGCCATTGAAGAAATTAACAACGATTCATTTAAAAAAGAAAAACTAGTCTATAACTAAATTTATACAACAACATGAAAGAAAATATTAAAATTGGATTATTAGGTATTATTGCGTTTACCTTAGTAATTGATACCTTTATTATGGATGATTCTGGAAATTCATCTGAACTTGTAGAAGTAACCCAACCAACAAGTAACATGGTGTCGAATGTAGCTGCTACACCTCCTACTCCAATAAACGACCCAACTCTTTCTCCTCAACCTCCACAACAGCCTACTCAATCAGAAAGTAGAGCAAAAACTTCGATTAAATTTGCACAATCGAGTCATAGTTTTGGAGAAATTGAACAAGATTCAAAAAATACTTATGTGTTTAAATTTACAAATACAGGTTCAGAACCATTAATTATTGAGAATGCAACAGGTTCTTGTGGTTGTACTGTTCCAACTTATCCAAAAGAGCCAATAGCTCCTGGAAAAACTGGTGAAATTGAAGTGGTTTACAGTCCTGGAAAACAAGAAGGCGAACAAACTAAAACAGTAAGTATTACAGCTAATACCGATCCAATAGTTACAACATTAAATATATCGGCAAAAGTACATAAGCACTAATAAACTAAACGATATCATAAACCTTACAAGAAGGGGATGTATTTTAGAAATACATCCCCTTCTTTTCTTATAAATTGTCTATTAAACAAATTTATAGACAAAATTTATTTTAGATTACTTCGCTTACTTCTCTATATTTTTTACTTTTAGGCTAAATTATAAAACATAAAAAATGGGATTTCCTTCTGATATTGAAATAGCTCAAAAAAATGTAATGAATCACATTACAGGTATTTCTAAAAAACTTGATATTAACGATGATGATTTAGAAATGTATGGAAAATACAAAGCTAAATTGCCGTTAACTTTAATAAATAACGAAAAAATAAAAACCAGTAACTTGGTTTTAGTAACTGCCCTTACTCCCACTCCTGCTGGCGAAGGAAAAACTACTACATCAATTGGGCTTACAGAAGGATTGAATAAAATTGGTAAAAAAGCAATGGTGGTATTAAGAGAACCATCTTTAGGTCCAGTTTTTGGAATTAAAGGTGGTGCTGCTGGTGGAGGTTATGCTCAAGTGGTTCCAATGGAAGACATTAACTTACACTTTACTGGCGATTTCTCAGCCATAGAAAAAGCAAATAACTTACTTTCTGCTTTAATCGATAATAACATTCAAAACAAAACCAACAATTTAGGTATTGATGCTCGAACAGTTGTTTGGAAACGTGTAATGGACATGAACGACCGATCTTTACGTGATATTGTAATAGGCTTAGGTGGCACTGGAAATGGTGTTCCTCGACAAGATGGTTTTAACATTACTCCAGCTTCGGAGGTAATGGCAATTTTATGTATGTCGCAAAGTTTTGAAGACTTAAAACAAAAGTTAGGAAATATTTTTATAGGATTTACTTTTAGTAAAAAACCAGTTTATGCTCGAGATTTAAAAGCTGAAAATGCTATGGCAATTCTTTTAAAAGATGCTATTAAACCTAACTTGGTACAAACTTTAGAAGGTAACCCTGCTATAATACATGGTGGTCCGTTTGCAAACATTGCACAAGGAACCAACACTATTTTAGCTACAAAAATGGGCTTATCATTAGCTGATTATGTTGTTACTGAAGCTGGCTTCGGTGCTGATTTAGGAGCTGAAAAATTCTTAAACATTAAATGTGTGTCGGGTAATTTGAAACCAAAAGCATTGGTATTAGTAGCTACTATTAGAGCTTTACGACACCATGGAGGTGCTACTAAAGAGCAATACAACGATGTAAGTGTTGAACGAGTGAACAAAGGTTTTGCTAACTTAGAAAAACATATTGAAAACTGTAAGAAATTCGGTTTAAACCCTGTTGTTGCAATCAATGCATTTCCTTCCGATTCTACCGAAGAAGTTAAATTGATACAAGAAAGATGTCTAGCTATGGGTGTAAAAGCTGTGGTTGCTGAAGGTTTTGCTAAAGGTGGTGATGGTATGACCAACCTTGCTAAAGCAGTAGTGGATGAAGTAAATGCTGGTAAAAACAATTTTACACCACTTTACGATTGGAGTTTACCAATTAAAGATAAAATTGAAAAAATAGCTAAAGAAATTTATGGTGCTGATGGTGTTGATTATGCTAAACAAGCCTTAACCGATTTAAAAAAGATTGATACCTTAGGTTTGCAAGGCTTACCAGTTTGTATGGCAAAAACACAAAAATCATTTTCTGATAACGAAGTTTTAACCGGAAGACCAACAGGATTTAGAGTTACCGTGCGTGAATTTGAATTTGCTACTGGTGCTGGTTTTGTTATTCCTATTTTTGGAAACATGATGCGTATGCCTGGTTTACCAGAACATCCAGCATCGGAAGGAATGACCATAGATAATAACGGAAAAATATCAGGACTATCTTAAATGAATGAATTAAACCCAGCAAATCCAACTATTTTACTCGATTTGGTGAAAATTAAAATGCCTTTTGGAAAATACAAAGACACGTTAATTTGTAACTTACCAGAGTTTTATTTGCTTTGGTTTAAGCAACAAGGCTTTCCAAAAGGAAAGCTTGGCATTTTACTCGAAACCATGCTTGAAATACGTATAAATGGATTAGAAGATTTGTTAACTCCATTAAAAAAAGCCTCACGTTTGTAAGGCTTTTTTTTTATGTTACTTATCTTATTTTTTTGCTACCGTTTTTTTAGCAGTAGTTTTCTTTGCTGGAGCAGCTTTTTTAACCGCAGGTTTTGCTTTTTCTACAGGTGCTTCTTTTTTAACAGCAACCTCTTTCTTTGGTTTAGGTTTTACAGCAATCTTAACACTCTCTTTCCTTTTTCTAGTAACACCATAACTACCATTACTAATTTTACCCTTTTTAGTTTTTTTATCGCCTTTACCCATAATATAATTTTTTATTTATAGTTCGTAATCAAACAAATATAGAAAAAAAGAGTGCTAAAAAGAAATTTTTTAGTTAAAGAAATTACGATTGCATTTCGCAGATTGCTAACCAAGTCATTAAACCAATACTTGTTTCAATAGCATCCTCATCTATATTAAACTTCGAAGTATGAAGCCCTGCATTAATTTGTTTTTTTTCGTTACGAATACCTAAACGATAAAAGCAAGCTGGCTTTACTTGTGAGTAATAAGCAAAATCCTCTGCAGTCATTCTTAATTCCAAATCAACAACATTGTCTTTACCCAAAAAATCTATTGCTGCTTGTTTTAGCTTATTGGTTAAATCTTCATTATTAACTAAAAATGGATAACCTTTTACAATATTAAACTCACACTCCCCTCCCATACTCTCAGCAATGGTTTCTGCCATCTTTTTCATTTTAGTATGCGCTTTAGCTCTCCAATCTTCATCCATAGTGCGGAAAGTACCTTCTAATAAAACTTTGTCAGGAATAATATTGGTAGCACCATTAGCCGAAACCTTACCAAATGACAATACACTTGGTGTTGTTGGTTTGTTTAACCTACTAACAACTTGTTGTAAAGCCACAATAATATGTGATGTAATTAATACTGGATCGATAACCAAATGAGGTAAGGCAGCATGTCCACCTTTTCCTTTTACTGTTACATAAATCTCATCTGTAGAAGCCATGTACATACCTGATTTAAATCCTACTTTTCCAGCCTCTAACTCCGGAAAAACATGTTGACCTATTATTGATTCTGGATTAGGATTTTCAAAAACACCCTCAGCTATCATTAATGAAGCTCCGCCAGGCAATTTTTCTTCACCAGGTTGAAAAATCAATTTTATTGTTCCTTCAAATTCAGTTCTAAGCTCTTGTAAAACTTTTGCAACTCCCAACAACGATGAAGTATGTACATCATGTCCACAAGCATGCATTACTCCATCATTTTTTGATTTGTAACCCACCTCATTTGTTTCTTGAATTCGTAAAGCATCTAAATCAGCTCTCAAAGCAATTACTTTAGCCGAAGGATTTTTACCTTCAATTAAGGCAACAACTCCTGTTTTAACAAGTCTAGATATTTTTGTTATTCCAAACTCTTTTAATTTTTGCTCTACAAAATTGGCTGTCTCAAACTCATTAAACGATAATTCTGGATATTGATGTAAATGCCTTCTAATAGCAATCACTTCTGTTTTATATGTCGCAGCTTTATCTTTTATTATTGATTTAATATCCATAATTATATATCTAGACTTAATGATAAATAAAACACTGGTTTATCGGTAACAATTCCATTTTCAACGCCCCATGCCCAATCAGCTCTTAAAAAATAACCCAAAACAGTTGTTCTAGCTCCAAACCCATAACCTCCAACAATTGGATAAGATTCTTTAAACACAACAACAGTTATAGGTCCATCATTAATTATTTCTTTGGTAATTCTGTTTTCTTCACTAAAAGGGTCTAAACCATCCCATGCCATTCCTGCATCAGCAAACCCAATAATTTGGAAATTTTTAATAAAGTTAGATCGGATTGGTCTTCTAATAAAATAAGAAAATACTGGAAACCGAACCTCACTATTTACAACTGCAAAGTTTGACCCTCTACGTATGTTTTGCGGGAACCCTCTCAAGTTTGCAGCTAATGCTTGATACCTATAATCTATCTTTCGATTGATATCCTCTTGATTAATAAATCGACTTGAATTACTGAATTGATCCAACCAATTATCTACACTACCCAAATAATAAATTAGTTTTTCCTTACCAAAAGATGAACTAGCCGCAATACGGTTTACCCATATTAATTCACGACTTAGTTTTAATGAGTTACGTAAATCAAATCCTACAATTTGAGTGTTTCCATTTTTACCATCTCTATTGTCAAATGCCTCCTGATAATACTCTGCAAACACCTTAAATTTGGTTCCGTAATAAATGTTTAACATTTTTGGTAACGAATTATCGAAAACATAAGCAGCCTTTAAAGTACCTCTGTACTCATTTAAATTCTCTGCCAACAACGAAACTCTATCAATAGATTTCACCACTATAACATCGTTTCTTACACCAGTTGTAAATTGTAAAGATGCGACTTCGCTAAAAGGATATTTAACCGAATACTTTCCTATGTTACTTGTAACACCATAAATATCAAACCCATCACTTGCATCAGCAGTACTTCTTGCAAAAGTGTATTCTTTATCTCTTCGTTGCGAAAAATTTTGTAAGGTCATAAAATATTCTCTTGAACCTGACGATACTCTTGCCCCTCCAAATAACTTATGGTCTTCGAACAAATCAACAACTCCAAGTTTTAAAACCCCTCCAATATCTGGTCCTGTAAAAGGACCTCCTGTAAATATTTGATACTCTTGGTTTACAAACGAATTAGATAGTTTTAAAGATGAGTTGTCGTTGAAAAAAGATAAATTATAGTTTCGTTGGTTTGGTAATTTAAACTCTTTAATCAAACTATCTTTTTCGTGCTTATCATCTCCAATTACAACCGTACGTTTCGATATTTTTTCTTTCTCTTTTTCAAAAATATACTTGTCAATATTTACAGTTTCAACAACCGTATCTTTTGTTAATTGAATAGAATTAAACAACACCAAAGGAACAGTTGATTGAACATCACTTCCCTTAAACGTAGTATCAATGTTATTTTTAATTAAAGTATCAGCAACAGATGGATAAGGTGTTAAAATATTAGCATATTCCTTAGTAAGTAAATGATACTTATAGTTATCCAAAATTATTTCGGTGAAATTTCCTAAAGGATTTATACTTTGCTCTATAATTCCTCTACTATTATTTTGTTGACTAGGTCTGGTTTCATAAAATTTATGATAATGAATACTCGTATCAATACTGGTAATAAAGCTATCTTTAACCGCGTGATACCTATTATAAATACCGTTTTTAACTCCTAAATAATAAATTGCGGAGTCAACACCATAAGCCTGTATTTCAGAATCTTTAGTTGTAGTAACTTGAAACAACGATTTATCTTCAGCAGCATGGTCTAACACCCAAATATCAAATTGCTTACTCTGCCCAAATTCTTGATTTTTAGCTTTTGTTCCTAACGAATCGTTGGTACGATTTGATGAAAAAACTATTTTAGTAGAATTATCAATAAACTTAGGGTTTAAATCATCGTAAATGTCTTGTGTTAAATTTTTATGAGAGTTGGCAGCAATGTTATACAAAAACAAATCAGACTGCCCTTTATAAACACCTGAGAAAATCATTTGTTTCCCATCAGATGAGTACGCCATATCGGTCACTTTTTCTAAATTAAACAAGGCTTTTACTTCAATTCCTCCAGAATTAATATCAAAATAATGCATCATTAACAAGCCTTTTTCCTCTGTAACAAAAGCTAATATTTCACTAGCAGGGTGCCAAGCCAAAACTGGATAAGTTTTGTCATTTATTCGATACATTTTAAACTCACGTTTGTAGATTTTGTATTTCTTGTTAGTTGAAGATAAATACGTTACATAAATTTTATATTGACCCAATTGGTCAGTTACATAAGCAAACGATTGTCCATCTGGGCTAACTTTAAACTGTTTGTACTCTCGATGTTTTCTTAACTTAAGCTTCTCATATTCTTTATACACCAAAGTATTATCAGGTAAGTTCTCGTAATCGTGTTGATAATATTCTACCCAATCTTTTCGCAACGTTTTTAATGATACTCCCAATACATATAAAAATCCTTTATCAACACTTTGAGTTAATCGAGTCATGTATAAAATATTCGGAATTACATTATCGCCATAGGTATTTGCAATGTATGCCCACATGGAATGACCAGCGACATTAGCTTCATGTGTATTTAATCGATTGAATTTTTGATATTTTCCTGATTGTATACCATCTCTAACTTGGTTTTCAATTTCTGGATTCCATTGGTCGGAAATATACGATGTTAACCCAGTGATGTACCATTCTGGTAAATTGAGTAAACTCGAATTTTTAACTACTTGCCCCCAACTTGCTCCATAAACTTGTTGGTTGATTAAAACTTCGGCAATTCCAGCCTTAATTTGTTTGTCAAAATCGGCATGGTTACCATTAAAATAAATAAACACTTTGGAACCCATTATTTGAGTAATCCCCCCTATTTCACCATTTTCTAAACTTAACCCAATGTTACTTTGTTTAAAATCAGATTGTTTATTGTAGATGATAAATTGGATTTTTTCACGTAAATCAAAATCAAAAAAATCTTCTTGTTGTTCAATAAAGTCTTTCGCAATTTTTGATGTGTAAACAGCTAATTCATTACCTCCTGTATAAAAATAGGTTTCATAATTATCGAAACGATAATATTTCCATTCGTAATTTTTAAACTGAACCCTGTTTTTACCAAACCCTGTGTTGGTACCATTATAAAACTGTGCTTTTGATTGCTGATTATTTAAAATAATCATAACCAAAATCATCAAAAGGAATTTATATCTTTTAAAAAAAGTAATAATACAATTGTTTAAAGTAGTTGTAAAAATAACCAATTTTAGTTCAAAATAGTTACTCAAATGGGTTAACAAGGTGTTTATTTTTTTGAATAAGTGTACTTTTACATTTAATCTAAAAAAGTAATAAAATGATAACTATTCAAACGTTTGTTTATAACGGATTTCAAGAAAATACTTACATCTTACATGATGAAACCAACGAAGCTGTAATTATTGACCCAGGATGTTGTTCTAGTGCAGAACAAGCTGAGTTATCAAAATACATTACCAACAATAACCTGAAACCTGTTAAATTATTGAATACACATTGCCATATCGACCATATTTTGGGCAATAATTATGTTTGTTCAAAGTTTAATATTGAATTATATATGCACGAATTAGACTTACCAACCTTACACGCCACTACCGAATACGGACATTTATATGGTTTTACCGTTGACAAATCTCCAGAACCTACTCATTTTATTAACGATGGAGATAAAATTACATTTGGAAATTCAAGTCTTGATGTACTTTTTGTACCCGGTCATGCTCCTGGACATGTTGTTTTTGTACATCACGAACAAAAATTTGTAATTAACGGCGATGTGTTGTTTAGAGGAAGTATTGGAAGAACCGATTTGCCTGGTGGCGACCACAACACCCTCATTAGAAGTATTAAAACCAAAATGTTTGCTTTACCTGATGATTTTGAAGTACATACCGGACACGGCCCAACAACAACTATTGGTTATGAAAAAAAACACAACCCTTTTTTAAATTAACCTTTGAAACCTAGTACACATAAAGTAGAAACTCCTTATCAACCAATTAAAGACAACAGTAAAAAAGTAATTACTATTGCCGTTTTTGCTATGTTTATTGGTTTTGGATTAATTATAACCATTTACCCCTTTATTTTAATCAACTTTTTTACGCTAACTCAATTTTTTGTTGGCTTTACAGTAGTTGGTTTTCTAATTCCACTAAAATTGTATCAAAAATGGTTTCAATTTATAAAATATGAAATGATTTTATTTAATATATTGGGCGTAGGACCTTTGTTTACAGGCTTATTTCTTGTACTTAATTTGCTAATTACTACTAATGCCCAAACCATTAATTATCAAATAATAGGTTGCAAAACGAGCGGACAAAACATTGAGCTAAAATTACAATCAGAAATTGGAGTAATTGACCCAAAGATTACCAGTATGAGTAATGTTAATTTAGAAGAGTTTGTTGCTGCTAAAACAATTGATATTACGTTGGCTAAAGGAATTTTTGGGTTAACTGTAATAAAAGACAGGACTTTTCGAAAATAAGAAATTTGCAGAAGAGAAGGGATTCGAACCCCCGATACATTGCTGTATACACGCTTTCCAAGCGTGCGCCTTAAGCCACTCGGCCACTCTTCTGTATTTATTTACCTACAACCACAAACTCGGTTCTACGGTTTTTAGCCTTACCCTCGTCGGTATTGTTATTTGCAATTGGTTTGGTTGATCCAAAACCTTTAAACGATAATCGTGCAGGATTTATATCTTCCAAAATTAAATAATTAAACACAGCTTTTGCTCTGTTTTCGGATAACAACAAGTTCTCTTTAGCATCACCAACATTATCGGTATGTCCGTGTATGGCTACTTTTACTGTTGGGTTATCTTTTAAGAACGCAATAAACTCGTTCAATACCAAGGTGATTTTTGGTGTAATCTCAAACGAATTGGTTGCAAAATTGATGTTGTTAATTTTATACGCTTCTCCAACCTCTATAGGTTTAATTTCAACGGCTTCCGTTCTTACTGGTTTACCTATTACTATTTCATCAGAGCTAATCAGTTGAGAACTGAATGCATAACCTTTCTTTTTTGCCGTTAACATAATATCTTCATCTTTATCAACAGTCATAACAGCCACATATTCTCCTGTATTTTTATCTATTACCCCTTCTACTTCTCTGTTTGTTTTGGTGTTCTTTAACATAACTTGTGCCCCTTCTGGAACTTCGCCTTTATTGTTTTTTATTTCGCCATTTACAAACACTACTTTTTGTGGTCGAGCTTTTTCGTATAAATCAAACGAATAAATGTTTAAATCTTTGGTTACAGCATCTTCCGAACCAAAATATGCTTTATCACCATCACGATTTACAATAAAACCATGTTCATCATTTTCAGAATTAATAGGATAACCAATGTTTATTGGCTTTGAAAACTGATTGGTTGTAGGGTCTAATTTAGAATAAAAGATATCGTAACCTCCCAAGCCCAAATGACCTGTTGAAGAAAAATACAAGGTATAACTATCGGAGTGCATAAAAGGTGATTTTTCATCGCCTGTTGGAGTGTTGATTGTTTCTCCTAAGTTAATAGGGTCTCCCCACATGCCATCTGGTCGTCGTTCACTTTTGTAAATGTCCATGTTTGGTGCAAAAGGGTCGGTAACTCTTGTAAAATAAAGCGTTTTATTATCTGCCGATATGGAGGGTTGAGCTTCCCAAGTTGTTTCTGTATTGATATTACTTCCAATAGATTGTAGTTTGGTCCAAACACCATCAACAAATTCCGAAAAATAAATATCAGCATTATCAAACATTTGACCTCTACCAGCAGGGTTCGTTCCTCGGTAAGGAATAACTTCTACTATGGTAATAAAAATAATTTTGTTGTTTACAGAGATACTCACTCCACCTTGAAACTGACCTAAATTAAAAGGTTCTGGCATTGGTATTCCACCACTAAACTTGTCTTTTGCTATTTGTCGACTTACAATAAACAATTCCTTATCTCCACCATCAAACGAACCTTTAGTTTCATCTGGCATCTTACGTGTAAAATACAGGTACTTATTATCGGGAGATAACATTGGTAAATACTCATCTTTAGAAGTAGCTGGCCCCACAACCAATTGAGGATTAAACGGAACAGTATCTTTTAACAAAGCGAAATAAGCATCGATGTTTTGAACCCTGTCGAAAGCTTTACGTTCATCTTTTTTAAATGCTTTTGGAGAACTTAAAATGGTTTGGTAATACGGTTTTGCTTTACCATAATCCTTCATACTATAATAGTAATCGCCCAAACGCATAGGAGCATAAAAGCCACGATATTCAGCGCATATTTCTATTATTTTGTTGTAATATTCTAATGCACGGTTTACATGTTGTTGAGCATCTCTGGTAGATTTTGCTGTAGCCGATTTTCGTTCATTAATACTGGCTAGTTCATCGTAAGCTTCTAAAAAATTTTCATCAATTTTTATTGCTTCAATTAATGCTCGATAATAATTTTCGTAATCTCCTTTTTTAGCAGTTTCAACCAATTTCAACGCTTTTTTTTTAGGTTCAGGACAACCAGCATCATCCTCTTGAGAGAAAACACAAGAAGATGAAAGGATTAATAAACCTATTAAAAAATACTGCTTCATGTTAATCATCAGAATTACTTCTGAGCTTCTGCTTTTGCAATTAATTTATCTGCTTCTTCTTGAGCCTTTGCTTCAACCTGATCAGCTTTAGTATTAGCTTCTGCTTCTACTTTTAAGGCTTGTTTATCAGCAGTCTCTTTTAACTTCTTTCCAGATTCTTCAGCTAATTTTTTCTTGATAAAATTACCTCCCGCTTCATCTAATAATTTTTGAGCTTGTTTATCAGCTTCAGATCTTATAGCATCTCCAGCTTTTTTTCCTTCAGCACGCAATTTATCTGCTTGATTTTTAGCTTCTGCAACCAATTTAGCAGCTTCTTCTTTAGCTTTAGCTATAGCTTGTTCTTTTGCTTTGTCAATTTCTTGGTTAATTTTTTCTTTAACTTGTTCTTTAACATCACCAACAATATTTTTTGCAGCACCCTTTAAATTGGTAGAAATTTTAGGTTCAGTAACTGTACCACCAATCAACACATCAACATTTATGTGTTCTGCAGCTTTAATATCTAAACCTAAACCACTTGCTTGCGATGACATTTGATTTAACGCATTGCTTACGCCTAAATCTTTACTTGGTATTTTTAAAGCCATAGTATAATCAATTGTTTGGTCTAAACCATTAGAACCAGACATTGTTCCAACAGTATTACCCAATTTCACATCAAACGGCTTTGTGTAAACTCTACCATCTTTAATTTCATAAGTAACATTAGTATTAGCAACACTTACAGTTCTTAATTTATCATTTTTAAGCACATCAGCCAATTTAACCATTGGTTTAAAGTCTCTAACCTCTATGTTCTTTGTTTGGATAACTCCATCACCATTCAACGTTTGTAAGTCTGGTTCCATTTTATCGTTTAATACACCTTTAACAGCAAGTTTTGTATTAAACTTACCATGAGTATTGTTAACAATTGGAGCCATTTCAGCAACAGATGTAAAGGTATTGGCTACTTTTTGTACATCAAACTCTTTAATGTCCATATCAAATTTAATGCCTGGCTGAATTGGATTAGTCGTTTCATAGAAACCATCCATTATCATACTTCCATCCATTAAATTCATGCTTAAATTTTGCATGTCAATTTTTTGATCTCTCACCACCAATAAACCTTTAACATTGTCTATTTGAATATTATCGTAAATAATTTTAGTAAATGATGATGTTAAGGTGAAATCAATGTTTTTAGGAACTTCAACAACCGACAGTGGTTCTTCTGCAGTAACCGTTGAAGTAGTTGCAGGTTCGTCACTATCACTCATAAACTCATTTACATCAAGATTAGATGAAGAAAGGTTAAAACGACCTGTTAACACTTGATCTTCGCTAAATACATACGATAAAATATTATCTATACGACCATTTGCTTGTAAATCAGTTTTACCAATTTTAGCATCAAACGCTGTTAACTCAACAAATTGAGGCGAGAATTTTAACCCCATTTGGTTCAACATTACATCATAAGGTAAAGAATCGCTCTTGTATAACATTCCTGTTAAACTCATCATACCTTCAGCATTAAACTCTTCGTATTTTTCTTTTTCAATCGACGACATCCTCCCCTTAATATTTACATCAGAAGTGAAAATTCCATTCATTTCGTCACCTTTTTCTAAAGGTATGATATCTTTTAAAGTAGCTAAATCTATTTTTGCTTTTAAGCTAGCCAACACGTCTGGGTCAGAAATTGGAGATTTAAGCAACAATTTAGCATCGATAGGATTCCCTGCCATTTCCATGTGAAATTTCTTTAAATCAATTACGGTATGGTCTTCTACTCCATCAATATTGGTTACATGCAAATCAACCTGAATGTTGTTTACCGATTTTGGTAAATCAGGGTATTTAAACATAGCATTCTCCACAATTAAGTTTAATGCAAATGCTGGTAATTTGTTTTCTGCATATACTCCTTTTGCAAAACCATCTAAAGCTAATTTACCAGCTGTTTTAACGTTTTTAAAGTCAGTCATATAAACCGCAGGAACCATGGAAAGTATGTTTTTGAAATCTGTTTTTTTAGCACTGAATTTCAAATCCATGTCAATATCATCTGTTAGCATGGCAACAAAACCATCTAACCCAAGAATCAACTCATTGATTTTAAATTCATTTTCCTTAAACGTATATTTAGAGTTAGCCAAATCAGCATCAATATCGGCAGTTGCAACAACCACAGCATTTTTCATGTAATTGATACCATCCATTTTTAAGTTCAAAGTATCAATGCTTGTTTTGGTTTTTAATGAGGTAAAATAAGCTGTCATATCACCACTTAAATTAAAGTTTAAACCAATCATTTCGGTGACCAAATTCATGGTCTCATCCTTGTAAACAATGCGAGCATTGTTTATGGTTAATTCTTTTAACCCTAATTTAAAATTAGATGGTTCTTCAACAGTTGTAACAGTATCCTCTGCAGATACTTTCATGATATCCCAGTTTGCAGTTGTATCAGCTAAAACAATAGCATTTATAATTGGACTTTCTATTTTAATCGTTTTGATATTAATTTCAGATCCACTAATAACACTCATTAAATCTACTTTAAGTGTAAGATTTTTAATGTCAGCTAAAGCTATACCCTCAAATTTATCAACACCTTCAACTTTTACATTATCGATAGTAAAATTAAAATCAGGAAACGTACTGATTAACCCCATATCAAATTCACCAAAATCGACCTTTGCATTCAACATTGAATTGGTTTCTTCTTTCACCATTTCTATGATTTTACCTTTAAAAATAAATGGTAACGAAACGATAATAATTAGTAATGCTAAAATTGAAATTCCAGTGATTTTAAGGGCTTTTTTCATCGTAATTTAAGTTTTAATGAGTTAATCAATAACTGTGCTAAAATTAATGTTTTTATAGAAATCCTTTTGTATTATTTTTCTTCGGTTTTAGCGATAATTGTTGAAACAGTTATATCTCCAGTAACATTTACAACTGTTCTACACATATCTAGAATTCTATCTATTGGAAAAATAATGGCAATCCATGCAGGGTTTAAACCTACAGAATCTAACACAATCATCAGCATTACTAAACCCGCACTTGGTACTGCAGCAGAACCTATAGATGCAAGTGTTGCAGTAAGAACTATAGTTAATTGTTGTGTAAAATCTAAATCAATCAAATGAATTTGAGCCAAATAAATTACGGCTACTGCTTGATACAAACTTGTTCCATCCATGTTTACAGTAGCTCCAATTGGTAAAACAAAATTTGAAACTTCTTCTGGTACTTTTAAATTATCGTTGACACATTCCATAGTAACTGGCAATGTTGCTGCACTTGAACTTGATGAAAAAGCCAACAATTGTGCTGGACTAATCTTTTTGAAAAAATCAATGTAATTAAACTTTTTTACAAAGATTTTTATCAAAAACGGATAAACAACAAATGCCATTAATACCAAGCCTAAAACTACCACAATACTATACCAACCTAAATTGATAATTATTTCTTTAATGGCATCAGGATTATCTCCAGCCATTTCGGTTAGTTTAGATGCCATTAAAGCAAAAACAAAAAATGGCGAACCTGCCATAATAATGTCCACCATTTTTAAAAATACATCGTTAAATGAATCTAAAAAAGTGGTTACATTCAGCGCTTTTGTTTTATCAATTTGTAGTAAAACAACTCCAAAAAAGATGGCAAAAAAGATGATTTGTAACATCAACTTGTTGTTTGATAAAGAAAGAAAAATATTGTCAGGAACCATTTCTACAATAAACGCTAATGGACCTGCTTCTTTGGTTTGTTGTGCTGTTTTTTTTCTATCTTGAATACTTGCGTCTGATTCTGTTCTTAATTTTTCCTCTTGAAACTGTTGATTAGCCTCATCTAAATAACTAACGTACTTAGGATTTATCAAGAATTTTTTATCATCTTTAATTTTAATATTGTTCTCTTGCGCCCACAATTCGTATGAAATTCTATTTTTTATTTTTTGGTCGTCGCTTAAATTTTTACCCGGTTTTATAGTATTTACCAATACCAAACCCAAAGAAACCGCAAATATGGTAGTAAGCAAATATGCCGAGAGTGTTTTAAACCCAACCCTACCTAGTTTTTTAATATCCGACAAACCTGCTATTCCTGTTATAACAGAAAAAAGCACCAACGGAATGGCTATTAATTTTAATAAGTTAATAAAGATATCACCCCACGGAGCTATCCAACTCTTAGTAAATCCTGCCCAACCTAGACTTGAAGAAACATAAGCCCAAACAACACCTAAAATTAATCCTATTATTATTTTCCAATGCAGTGCAAGTTTTTTCATAAAATGATTATCCGTTTAATTTAATTGTTTTATTGCGTAAAAAATGGTCAACAAGAACCAATGCAGCCATTGCCTCAACTATAGGAACTGCTCTTGGTAAAACACAAGGGTCGTGCCTTCCTTTTCCAGAAATTTCTGTTTCATTAAAATTTGCATCAACCGTTTGTTGTTTTTGCATAATGGTAGCAACAGGCTTAAAAGCTACATTAAAATATATATCCTCTCCATTGCTTATCCCTCCTTGAATTCCTCCAGAATTATTTGTTCGAGTACCAATTTTTTTAGATTCTTTGACAGGCTCAGGATGACAGAAAAATTCATCATTATGCTCTGAACCTTTTTGAGTGATACCTGAGAACCCTGAACCTATTTCAAACCCTTTTGATGCATTTATACTTAACATCGCTTTTGCTAAATCCGCTTCTAATCTGTCGAAAACTGGAGCACCTAAACCAACAGGTGTGTTTTTAATCACACAACTAACAATTCCACCAACAGTATCTCCTTCTTTTCTTATTTTATCAATAAAGTTAAACATTACCTCTGCAATTTGTTTATCAGGACAATGAACAGAATTTGTATAAGTTAAATTTAAATCAAGCTCTTTGTATGACTTTAATAATTTAATGTCTCCAACTTGAGAAACATATCCAAATATGGTTATTCCATAATGCTTTAAAACCAATTTTGCAATAGCACCTCCAACAACTCTACAAGCTGTTTCTCGAGCAGAACTTCTTCCTCCTCCTTTATAATCTCTTACCCCATATTTTGCATGATAAGTATAGTCGGCATGTGATGGTCGAAATACATCGTTATTATGGTCGTAATCTTTTGATTTTTGATTGGTGTTTTTAATAACAAAACCTATTGGCGTACCCGTGGTAACACCTTCAAAAATTCCACTTAAAAATTCCACTTGGTCACTTTCTTTGCGTTGAGTTGTAATTTTCGACTGTCCAGGTTTTCTTTTATCCAATTCATGTTGAATAAAACCAACATCTAATGGCAAACCAGCCGGACAACCATCAACAACACCACCAATAGCCACACCATGAGATTCACCATAAGTGGTTAACTTAAAAATATGTCCAAAACTATTGCCGCTCATAAGTAATTACGAAATTAACACTAAAATACTATTAATTATAATTTAACCCTTCAATCATTTTTTTACTAATTTCGAAACATAATTACAAAAACAATGAGTAGAATCCTAATCAAAAACATTAAAGAGCTTGTTCAAGTACTAGATAAAAACGTACGAAAACTGTCAGGTAAAGAAATGGCTCATTTATCAACCATTAAAAATGCTTGGCTTGCTATTGAAGATGATTTGATTGTCGGATTTGGTAAAATGGACGATTGGGAAGGAATTTCTGATTGGACGAACCTTGAAGTAATTGATGCTACAGGTAAAATGGTTTTTCCTACTTGGTGCGATTCGCATACTCACTTGGTCTTTGCAGCAAGTCGTGAGGAAGAGTTTGTGGATAGAATTAAAGGGTTAACCTATCAAGAAATTGCAGCTAAGGGTGGTGGAATTTTAAATTCTGCTAAAAAACTACAAGATAAATCGGAAGACGAACTTTATAATGATGCACTTTTAAGAATACAAGAAATACAACAATTGGGAACAGGTGCAGTTGAAATAAAAAGTGGATATGGCTTAACTGTAGATTCGGAACTAAAAATGTTACGCGTTATTAAAAGACTAAAAGAAAATTGCAACATTACTATAAAAGCTACGTTTTTGGGTGCACACGCCATCCCAACAGCATTTAAAGAAAATAGAACAGCATACATTGATTTAATTATTAATGAAATGCTGCCTACTATACAAAAAGAGCAATTAGCGGATTATATTGATGTGTTCTGCGAAACAAATTATTACACCCCTGAAGAAACGAATAGAATCTTGGAAGCTGGTATTAAAATTGGTTTGACACCTAAAATACATGTTAATCAATTTACATCTATTGGCGGAATACAGGTTGGAATTAAAAACAAAGCCCTTTCTGTTGACCATTTAGAAATAATGTCAGAACAAGACATTATAGATCTTTCTAAATCTGAAGTAATGCCAACACTTTTACCTTCATGCTCATTTTTCTTAGGCATACCTTATGCACCCGCAAGAGAACTAATTAATAGTGGACTTCCTTTAGCTTTAGCAACTGATTTCAACCCTGGCTCTACTCCTTCAGGTAACATGAACTTTGTAATTTCACTTGCTTGTATCAATTACAAAATAACACCAGAAGAAGCTATTAATGCTGCAACTATTAATGCTGCTTATGCAATGGGTATTGAAAAAACTCATGGAAGTATTACTGTTGGAAAAAAGGCGAGTATTTTTATCACAAAAGAAATACCATCTATTGCTTTTATTCCTTATTATTTTGGAAGTAGTTGTGTGGATAGGGTGATTTAATAAAATACAAAAAATTGCTATAAAAAAAGAGTCCCGAATATTCGGGACTCTTTTAGCTTAAATATGATTTATCTTATTTAGATAAAACAACTTTTTTAGTTGTTACTTCGCCATTAGAAGTTACTTTGAAGAAATAAGTTCCAACTGACATGTTAGACATGTTAATAGTATTATTTCCGTTTACTAACTTGCTTGATAACATTCTTTCTCCAACAATGTTGTAAACTTCAACTGTTGAATTATTATCTAAAGCTTTAACAGTAAATATACCTGTACTAGGGTTAGGGAAAATCGAAACTTCGTTAGAAGTAGCTAATTCAGAAACACCTACAGTAGTAGTTTTGAATATATTAATGTTATCTAAACGAACATTTGTACCACTACCAGCAGCAGTTCCTTGACCTCTAAATCCAAAATAAACAGTACCTGAAGCAGATGGAGTATAATCAGCTGAATCTTTTCTCCATGTAGCATCAGCAGTATTAGCAGTAAAAGCCTTAATTTCAGTACCAGCAGTCATACCTGCAGCTGAATTAGTAGCTCCAACACTAACACTCATACCACCATTAAAACCAGTATTAGTTCTAGTCCAATAAGTAACTCTATAAGTTTCACCAGCAGTTACATCTAAGCATTTAGTAAATACCCAAGAATCAGCAATCGCTGAAGAACCTGTTAAAAATAATGCCTGAACACCTGATTGAAAAGTAACAGTTGATAAGCCCCAATTTGCAACAGTACCAGGATTAGCTGCTACAGTTAATTGAGCAACTTCTGCAGAAGTTTCTATACCATTTGCATAAGGAGTAGTAGATAAATCCACAGAAACACCATTATAAAAAGATTGGTTTATTGTATCATTTGAATTAACAGCATCACCAACTAAGCCAGTATATACTTTAACTGCATAAACTCCTTCAGCAGAAAAATCTCCTTGAGCAGTAAATATATAATCAGTCGAATCACCAGGAGCTAAAGTTGCAGAAACAGTTTCTGTTACAGCTGGTAAAGCATTGATTTTGTATGAAACTGGGAAACCAGAAACAGTAGTTGTTCCTAAATTTTTGATTCTTACAGCAACATCTAACATACCATTATTACAGTTTGTCAACGTTTGTGCACCACCTAAAAATGCTTGAACATCATCAATAGAAGCTCCAGCTTCAAAAATAGTAATTGAACCTGTTTGATCAGGAGCTGGACCTGTATATTGATCCCCTGAAAGCACATAGTTAGCAGGTAAATTACCTGTTGTACCAGGTGCAATCGTAACATTTACAGTAAATGGATATGTAGTTCCGTCAGCAACTATACCACCCCAATTATCATCATTATTACCCCATGAAATAACTTGACCTACAATTGGATTTAGTGCTTCTGGACCATCAGGACCTGGATCTGCAGCATCTGAAGCAAATGGGTCATTTGGACTAGAATTAGGTGTTATACCTGCAGGAAAAGTAATTTCCAAATAGTCACCATATTCAAAATCAGTGTTTGTTAAAGTTAACTCAAAATTTAAGTCCATTGTAGTACCAGCTACATACGGAGTAGTACAAACAAGATTACCAGCAATTTGAGAAATTGAAGACCCACCATTATTACCTAATTTAGCATTAACTGATGATTCAGATTTTTTTAACGATTTAACTTGAACCCTATTTTGAGCTGTTGCACCCAAAACAAACATAGAAGCTAAACCTAAAATGTACATTTTTTTCATAATTTAATTTTTTGGTTATTAATATTATTAATTTTTACAAATCTAACCTTTTTTTTATCTAAGTTAAAAAAATTAACATTTAAAAATCAACAATCCAACAATAACAATTAAAGTGATTTTTATTCTTTATAAAAAAAATTACATTTGAATTCACAACCTAACCAAACTAATTTTCATGAAAAAAATAATTACAATTGTTCTAGCTTTATTTACAGTTATATCTGTTTACTCTGAAACAATAGAATTGTATGGTAAAAAAGCAAATGATAAAATTAATGGTACTGAAATACTTAGGTATAAAGAATTCTCATTAATACCAAATTTCATTAAATTTAAAGAAGGTAATGAATTGCCATTTAATAAGTTGGAAAGCTACTTAAATAGTTTATCTAATGCTGATACAAAATTTGGATTAAATCTATTAAGTGAAGAAAAGGACCTTTTAGGGTTCATACACTATAGGTTTCAACAAACCATAAACAACATTCCTGTTAAATTAGGAATGTATATTGTTCATACTAAAAATGGAAAAATAATTTCAATGAATGGTGAGTTATTTAGTCCCATCAACTCCAATAATCATTCATTATCCGAAACAATTGCACTTTCTAAGGCATTATCGTTTGTAAATGCATCTAAATACAAATGGGAAATCCCATCTGAAGAAACTCATTTAAAATGGGAACAAAACAATCCAAATGCGACTTATTTTCCTGAAGGAAAATTAATTTATATAAATAAAGATGGAAAAATAAAAAATGAATTAAAACTTGCTTATTCGTTTAACATTTATGCTCAGGAGCCATTATCAAGACAAGAAATTTATGTTGACGCTAATACTGGCGAGGTTTTATGGAGTGAGAATAAAATACATCATGTTGATGAAGTTGGATCAGCTGTAACTGGCTATAGCGGCACTCAAACTATGACATCAGATATGGTAAGTGCTGGTAATTATCGTTTACAAGAGACAGGGAGAGGAAATGGAGTAAGAACATTTAATTGTGGGACGACTACAAATTATTCTAATACAAATTTTACAAATACATCAAGTGTTTGGAATTTAGCTGGTGTTGATAAATATGCAACAGATGCTCATTGGGGTGCTGAAATGACCTATGACTACTATTTAAATAAACACGGTAGAAACAGTATTGATAATGCAGGTTTTAGATTAGATAGCTATGTACATTATGATTTAAATTACGGCAATGCTTTTTGGGATGGACAACGAATGACTTATGGAGATGGTAGTTCAGGAAATAGACCTTTTACGGCATTGGATATTGCTGGACATGAAATAACTCATGGATTAACAACATTTACTGCTAATCTTGTCTATCAAGATGAATCAGGAGCATTAAACGAGTCGTTTAGTGATATTTTTGGAGTTTCAGTTGAGTATGTTGCTCGTCCTGCCTTAGCCAATTGGATAATGGGTGAAGACTTAGGTGGAACTGGAATTAGAAACATGGCAAACCCTAACTCAAAAAGTGACCCAGATACTTATTTTGGAACATATTGGGCTGCTCTTGGTGGCGCTGATAATGGTGGGGTTCACACCAATAGTGGCGTACAAAATTTTTGGTATGTTTTATTGGTTGATGGAGGATCAGGAACTAATGATAATAATGATGCTTATACTGTTAATGCTATCGGTTTAGAAGATGCTAGTAAAGTCGCATTTAGAAATTTAACGGTTTATTTAACATCAAGTTCTGATTATGCAGATGCTAGATTTTTTTCTATTCAAGCAACAGTAGATTTATTTGGGGCTTGTACTGCTCATGTTGAATCTGTTACCAATGCTTGGTATGCTGTTGGTGTTGGAAGTATGTATCAGCCTTTTACGGTAAGTGATTTTGAAACTTGTCTAACAACATCATGCTCTGCTCCATTTACAGTTAATTTTAATAATACAAGTGTAAATGGAGGAACATTTACATGGGACTTTGGTGATGGTTCAACCAGTAATAGTATGAACCCGTCTCATACCTATACTAACTATGGCACCTATAATGTAGAACTTTTCGCAGATGGAGGTCCTACTTGTGGAAGTGATACCGAAATTAAAACAGCCTACATCACAATTGATTCAACATTAACGTGTAATACCATTATGCCAACTTCAGGTTCAACTTCTTTAACAAGTTGTTCAGGTTCTTTATTTGATAGCGGAGGTCCATGTGCTCCTTACGGTGCAAATCAAACTGCCATAGCTACAATTTCGCCAACAATGGCTGGTCAAGTTCATTTAACTTTTCCATTATTTGATGTCGAATCTGGGGATCAAGGTGGTACGATATGTAACTATGATAATCTAAAAATTTATGATGGACCAAATACTACTTATCCATTAATAGGAACCTATTGCAATAACAATCTGCCTCCTGCTACCATTTCTTCATCAAGCAGTTCTATTACAATTTTGTTTACTTCAGATCCTGGACTGGAAGAATCTGGTTTTCAAATTGATTGGACTTGCGATATAGCAACTGCTGCTCCAACTGTAGATTTTACCGTAGATGTTGACACTACTTGTACAGGTAATGTAAAATTTCAAGATTTATCATCTAATGGACCAAATGCATGGGCTTGGGATTTTGGTGATGGTAACACCTCAAACATTCAAAACCCAAACTATACGTATACTCAACCAGGGCTTTATACGGTACAACTAACAGCTACAAATGTTGTTGGATCAAATACAGAAGTTAAAACTGGTTACATTTTTGTTAATATGCCCGATGCTCCTGTTGTTCAAGGGGATAGTATTTGTACAAATAATACGGCTTTCCTATCTGCAACAGGTGCTGGAACTTTAAAATGGTATGATTCTCCTGTAAGTACAACTATATTAAGCACAGGTTCAAGTTACACCACCCCAATACTAACAAATTCTACTACTTATTATGTTGAAGATTTCATAGCTGCTCAAAATCAACAACTTGGTAAGATAGATAATTCTGGTGGCGGTGGGTACCTTAACAATGAACAGTATCTAGTTTTTGATGTTTACGATCAAATGTTTTTACAATCTGTTAAAGTTTATGCTCAAACAGCTGGTACTAGAACAATTCAATTACAAGATAATAATGGAAACGTATTAAATACAAGAACTACTAGTATTTCAACTGGGTTACGAACAGTAACTGTAGCATTTAACATTAGTCCTGGCACAGATTACAGATTGGTTTTAGCTGATGCTTCAAGTGTAAAAGATTTATACCGTAATAATGCTGGGGTAACTTATCCTTACGCTATTAGCGGTCTGGCATCTATTAAAAATAGTAGTGCTGGTTTATCTTATTACTATTATTTTTATGATTGGATAGTAAAAGGATCAAATTGTACTAGTCCTAGGGAGCCCGTTGATGCAATTGTAAGCCTATGTACTGATGTCAATTCTTTATCAAATGAATCTGGATGGACCTCATTTTTTAATCATTCAAATGGGAATGTAGAAATAATTTCTAAAGGTTTAGATAAAGGAGAATATACCTTAAACATATTCAATTCGTTAGGACAAACCGTATACAATAAAACAATAGCTATTTCTGATGTAAATTTTAAAGAATCAATAAACATCTCAAATCATTCTAATGGTATTTACTTTATTCAAATGAGTAATGGTACAGATACTTATACAGAGAAAGTTATAAAATAAAATTCTGTATAGCTCTTTTAAAAATTAAAACCTCATAACTAAGTTATGAGGTTTTTTTTATTACCTTGGCATAAAAATTGAACTAACCCAATTATAAACTAAACTATCTTAATTATGAAAAATTTTATCGTATTATGTCTTACTGCTTTTTTATTTGTTGTAGTTTCATCAAACACAGCTCAAGCACAAGCAACAACTAAAGCTACAACCGAAAAAGCAACAAAATGTGAAAAAGACTGCAAAAAGGAATGTTGCGCAAAAAAAGATGCTAAAAAATGTGAAAAGGATTGCAAAAAAGAATGTTGCGTAAAGAAAGACGAAAAAAAATGTGCTAAAGATTGTAAAAAAGCATGTTGTGCTACTCCTATAAAAGAAGGTGATGATACTGACAGAGCTATAATGGAAGAAGGCGTAAAAGACAAAACCAATACTGGTGACGAATAAAAACCATTGATATTATAAATAAAAAAACCAGCGAATGCTGGTTTTTTTATTTATAATATCTTTTTAATCAATCTTAACCGATGAGAATACTTATTGGTATCAACATTATAAATTCCTTGATGATCTAATCGGTCTATTCTTACTTTCCCAGAGGCGTGGATAATTCTATTGTTTTCTAGAACCATTCCTACATGTATAATATTTCCCTCTTCGTTATCAAAAAAAGCTAAATCGCCTGCTTCAGACTCCTCAACAAAACTCAAGGTCTGTCCAACTTTTGCCTGTTGAGATGCATCACGAGGTAACTTTACTCCATTTAATTTATATAAAAGCTGAGTAAATCCTGAACAATCAATTCCAAAAGGCGAACGACCTCCCCACAAATATGGCGTATTTAAATACAAGTAAGCATTCTCAACCAATTTATTTTTTAAACTTTCCTTTGATGTATCAAAAGTTAATCCATCAAAAATATAATCGGTAACGTTAAATGAAACTTTGTTTTTATTGTAGTTTGGCAAAAAACTACCTAAAACAATCGGAATAAATTCCTCTGTAGATTTATTATGGATAACATGTACCAATTCACCGCTCAATACTCTAGATTTACCATTGATATCATCAAACTCTTCAATAGGTATTTCGGTGATTTGTTTTTTATCTACCCAACAATCGTAATCATCAAAGGCAGTTTTAATTCTACGCCAATCCCCTTTTTTTTCTTCGTAAATCTTAACCGTTTCGCCAAAAAGTAATTGTGTAACCATCTCGCTTCTATCAGAGGGTTCAAACCTACAGGGTACAACACTTAAATGACAAATTCCGTATTTCAAAATGAGTTATTGGTTAATTGTTAAAAGTTAATAGTTATAATTCTAAACTAAGCCCCACTAAAAATGCTTAAGATTATTTTATTTCTTTTTTTCACCTCTTCTCAAGCCCCTCCTTCGGAGGGGTTGGGGAGGCTTATATGTTTTCTATAATTAAAGCAGAAGCTCCGCCTCCACCATTACAAATACCTGCTGCACCTAACTTACCTCCATTTTGTTTTAACACGTTAATTAAGGTGACAATAATTCTTGAGCCTGAGTTTCCAAGTGGGTGTCCTAAAGCTACAGCTCCACCATTTACATCTACTTTTGCAGGATTTAAGTTTAACATTCTAGTATTTGCTATACCTACAACAGAAAAGGCTTGATTCAATTCCCAATAATCAATATTATCAACCGTTAATTTTGCTTTTTCTAACGCTTTATTTACTGCCAATGTTGGAGAAGTTGTAAACCACTCAGGTGCTTGAGCAGCATCAGCATAGTTTACAATTTTAGCAAGAGCTTTTAATCCCAATTCTTCCATTTTTTCTTTACTCATTAAAATGAGTGCGGAAGCACCGTCGTTTAATGTTGAAGCATTTGCAGCAGTTACCGTTCCTTCTTTATCAAAAACAGGGCTTAATGCTGGAATTTTATCCATTCTAACATTCAAATACTCTTCATCTTTTGAAACAATGATGGCATCACCTTTACGTTGAGGAACTTCTACTGGAACGACCTCTTCGTTAAATTTACCAGCATCCCAAGCTGCTGCAGATCTTTTATATGATTCTATCGCAAAATTATCTTGCTCTTCTCTACTTATCTTTTTTTCTGTTGCACATTTTTCGGCACAAACACCCATGTGTACTCTGTTGTAAACATCCGTTAAACCATCTTTAACCATTCCGTCAACCAACTTAATATCACCTAGTTTAACACCATTTCTAGCGTTGTAATAGTGAGGAACCATACTCATGTTTTCCATACCACCAACCACAACACAATTGTTATCGCCAGCCATAATGGTTTGAGCACCCAACATAATTGCTTTCATACCCGAAGCACACACTTTATTTACTGTAGTACAAGGTACATTTTGATTTAAACCAGCAAAAATAGCTGCCTGACGAGCAGGAGCTTGTCCTAAATTAGCTTGAAGTACATTACCCATAAACACTTCATCAACAACATCAACACTTATGTTTGCTTTTTTAATAGCTCCTTTAATTGCAGCTGCTCCTAATTTTGTTGCTTCAACAGTTGATAAACTTCCCATAAAACTACCTATTGGAGTTCTTGCTGCGGCTATAATATATACTTCTTTCATACTTTTTTTGGTTTAAATTCCTTACTTTTTTTAGCGTTACGAAGTTAGGTATTTCAAGTTAAATGTCTAAACAAAAAAACATTAATTTACTTTTGATTATTAAGGGTAAAACTTTTAGAATTACTTTTACTTTTTAATTTGCAATTTAATGTCGGATAAGTTATTAAATAAAGTAAGAGATAAACACGAGTTTATTTTAAAGCTGTTGATATTTTTAGCTGCAATTACCCTTGTTGTATTCTTGTTTCCGCGTGAAGGAAAATTCAAATACGAGTTTCAAAAAAACAAAGCTTGGGCTCATCAAGATTTATATGCTCCTTTTGATTTTGCTATTTTAAAATCAAAAAAAGATATTGAAAAAGAAAAAACTCAATTAAAAGCCTCTCACCTACTCTATTTTAAAAGAAGATTAGATGTGGAGAAATTATCGTTAAGCGATTTTAACGTAAAATTAAATGAGTTGGCAACTAACAATGTAAACATTAAATCAAATAAACCAGCCTTTTTAAATATTGGAACTAAAATACTGCATCAAACTTACAACATTGGTATTTATGAACCCTCAAGCGATTTAGTTAACATTAAAGAGAACCACCCTGTTTTACTTTTAAACGAACAAAATATTGGTGAAGAGTTTGCTTTTAGCGATTTACTTACTAAATCCGAAGCTTTTGATAACATCAGTAAAGAGTATAACACCATTGATTCTGCGGTTATTGATTTAATAAAAAGTTGTTTACACGAAAATGTAATTTACGACGCAAAACTAACCAACGACCAACTTAACAACGATTTAAAAAACATTTCTACAACTCGTGGAGGTGTTTTAAACGGACAAAAAATTATTAGTACAGGCGAGGTTATTAACGACAAAAAATTCTTGATTTTGGAGTCGCTAAAAAACGATTACGAAACAAAGTTGGGTAGCAACACTTCTTTTGTTTGGATTTTAATTGGTCAGTTTATTATCATTTTCATCATATTTTATACACTTTTTGTTTTTCTAAAAAACGTATCAAACAAAGTGTTTTACGACAATAAAGACATTGTTTTCTTAACCTTAGTAATGGTTGGTTTTTTACTGCTCACCTTGTTGGTGTTAAAGTTTTCGAGCCTTAACGTGTATTTAATTCCTTTTTGTTCCTTACCTATTTTGATTCGAACATTTTTTGGAAACCGAATTGCCTTGTTTGTATATGTAATCACCATTTTCATTGTCAGTTTTATTGTACCCAACCCTTTTGAATTTGTATTGATTGAAATTGTAGCGGGTATTATTGCATTGTTTACCATTTTAAATGTAAACAAACGCTCGGAATTGTTTTTTACCGCCTTAACCATTTTTATTGCCTACTCGTTAATTTTTATTGGCTTTTCTATTATTCAAGAGGGCTCTATTTACTCCATAAACTGGAAAAACTTAAATTGGTTTGCGATAAGTGCTGGTTTAACGGTTTTTTCTTACCCTTTTATTTATGTGTTGGAAAAGATTTTTGGTTACATTTCGGATGTTACTTTGTTAGAATTATCGGATACCAACAACAAACTTTTACGTGAACTAAACCTAAAAGCACCAGGAACGTTCCAGCACTCTTTACAAGTTGCGAATCTTGCCGAAGAAGCCAGTAGAGCAATTGGTGGAAATCCACTTTTGGTTCGTACAGGTGCGCTGTATCACGATATTGGTAAAATGTTGGCTCCTGCATATTTTATCGAAAATCAATCGTCGGGCATAAACCCACACGACGATTTAAGCTATGAAGAAAGTGCTACCATTATTATTAGCCATGTAATTAACGGTGTTGAAATTGCTAAAAAACACCAATTGCCCGAACAAATTATTGATTTTATTAGAACGCACCACGGAACCTCAAAAACACAGTATTTTTTACGTTTGTTTGCTGCCGATAACCCCGATTTGAATATTGATGATGAAATTTTTCAATACCCTGGCCCTATTCCGTTTAATAAAGAAACCGCTATTTTAATGATGGCGGATAGTGTTGAAGCCGCTTCGAGAAGTTTAAAAACCTATACCTTAGAAACCATAACCGATTTGGTAACCAATATTTTAGATGCTCAGGTAAGAGAAAACCAGTTTATTAATACCGATATTACCTTTAAAGATGTTACAGTAGTAAAAAAACTGTTTATTAAAAAACTGATGAACATTTACCATGTTCGAGTGGAATACCCTAAATAATTTATTTTAATTCCAGTAGTGACTTTAGAACTCCGTCAATAACTAATCCCATTTTTGAAAAATCTAAAGATTCAAGCACATCTGTTTTTTCGTGATAATTCTTATTCCTATAGAATGCCGTATCAGTTATCATTAAGGAACTAAATCCAAATTTCCAATAATTTAAATGATCAGAAAAATCTATTCCTGGCAATGATTTTGGTCCAGTAAACTTTTTTGTATTTATTATTTTAGTTTTTTTAAATTCTTTAGAAAACCTTCTTGCAAAAGAACCTTTTCCAAACTTATTTACTAAAGTTATATAATTTCCCCTATTCCCATAAAATAATGATAAAATACCAAGAGGATAAGATTGTGTTCTTTTTTCTTCTTTAAAGTATCCAATCATTTCTAATGAAACCATACCATAAACATCAACATTATTATCAATCAATGATTTTGCATGAACATAACTCCCCATAAATTCAGTTCGAAAATACGGAGGCTCTTCTATAGTATAAGCTACTAATTCTATTTTGTGATTTAATTCTTTTCCACTCAGCTCTTTAGCTAATTGAAGAAGACCAACAATTCCACTTGCATTGTCATCTGCACCTTCTTGGTTTCCACATACGTCGTAATGAGCTCCTACAACAATTGTCTTTAATTTTTCAATTCCAAATGAACAGATTACATTTTTATAGGTTATTTTATCGACAATATATTCTTGAAAATAGACAGTATCGGCGTACTTCTGAAAATGATTGAAAATATAATCTGCAGTATTATTTAATAACTCGACATTTTTATAATTTCTATACCCATTTGTCTTTGTGATAGCAATTAAATGATTTTTAATCTGAGAGGTATCAACTTGATTGTTCGCAAAGCCTGACCGGTTTAGGACACTCGAAAAAATTATTAGTAGTATGAACTTCATTATTTAATTCCCTCCACCAGTAGCAGCACCTTTTGTTGTTTTAACTTTTACACGTGTTTTTTTATTGTGTTTGGCTCTAGCTTTTTGAGAAATGGCTTTTTTCTTTTGCAATTCTTTTTCTTCCTTTTTAGCTGCTTTTCGTGGGTTGGTAGCGTCTTTGTTTTCTTTTCTTAAATCATCTGCCAATTGTACGCTCATGGGTTTGTTTCGTCTAACACCAGTATCGTAGTGTCCCATTTTTTTGTTTCGGGTAGTTCTCCCCTGAAACATGTTGTTTTGGTCTAATTTTTTACTACACGAGTATATAGGCATCAATCCTATAACTAAAACAATAAGCGAAAGTATTTTTAGGTATCTGTTCATAATTTTAAATCTAATTGTAAAGATGCTATTAACAATAGTTCAACAAGCTCACTATGACATTTTAATCATATTCATTTAATAACGTATTAATGTCGTTAATTAGTCTGTCCACGTCATTTTCTGATGTTCCATCGTAAAAACCTCTTATTCGTTTTTCCTTATCAATCAACACAAAATTTTCGGTATGTATAAAATCATCTACTCCTCCATCGCCTTCTGTTATTGCTGCAAAGTAGGTTTTACGGGCTAAATCATAAATCTGTTTTTTATCGCCAGTTACTAAATTCCATTTGCTTGCATCAATGTTGTGTTTTTTAGCATATTCACTTAAAACAGGTACCGAATCGTTTTCGGGCATAACGGTATGTGATAAAAACAACACATCGTTATTCGATTTAAACTCACTGTAAACACGAAACATTTGTTTGGTCATTTTTGGGCAAATGGTTGGGCAGGTAACAAAAAAGAAATCGGTTACATAAATTTTGTCTTGGTAATCTTTTTCAGTAATGGTTTTACCCTCTTGATTGATTAAACTAAACGCACCCACTCGATGCAATTTAGTTACCCCTTGCACCGATTCATCAACCAACTTTGGGTTGATATCGGATGGATTAAATACTGGTAGTACCTTAGGCTTAATTAAAAAATAAGCGACAACCATTCCTATAACAACAATAGCCGCTGCTGGAATTAATCTCTTCATTCTTTAATTTTAAAACGTTGTTCTAAAACCTGTTGTAACAATTCTGTATCTAATTTTTTACCAACAATCGTTTTATCTTTATCCAACAAATAAATTTGGGGCGTTGTAAAAATATCGTAGGTGGTAGAATAGTTCAAACTTTTTACATCAGTATAACCGCCTAAAACGTATTCATTTACCTTCATTTGGTCTTTATAAACCTCTTGTGGAACAGCTACATTGATAAAATCTAATTTATTGTCTCTAATAAATTTTTTCCAAGCATCGTTATGGTCAGAGCTTACTGCATAAACCGAAACACTATTATTTTTTCTAATTTTCTCGAAATATTCTGCCAATTTAGGTAGTTCTTTTTTACAGTGTCCACACTCTGGGTCCCAAAAAACAAGTATAGTTAACTCCGTAGGAATTTTATACATGCTTTGCCAAACACCAGCAGTATCTAATAAACTTAAGTTGATGGCTTTTTTACCTATCAACAAAGGTTCTTGTATTTTAGCTCTTTCTTGTATTTTTTCTATTTGTGCAGAATCTACCCAAAATGCCAATTCGTGCGTATAATATTTTAATGCCATGTGTACAAAAACAGCATCCATTCCCATAAATTTAGATTTCTCAAACGTATTGGTAACGTAATGAACGGTATATTTATAAATTTCTGAACCAAAAGTAGTTTTAGATATTATTTTATCTGCTTCTGCATTTATAGAATCAGGGTGTTGTAAAACAATTTTATTGAAATACTTCTCTAATTTATTGTGATAAATTGGAGTTCTCATCAATCGATCATCTTTAAAGTCAAATTCATCCCAAAAATGATCTTTAAAGTAATAGTACTTCTTATATCGAATAATAGAGTCATTTTTCTCTTCTGAAAACTCAGGAATTTCTGGTTCTTTCATTGCTTTAAAAGTTGCCGTAACAAATGAATTTGGATAATTTACCATTATATCACTTCTAAATTTTATCACCTCTTCATTGATTCTATCCAACTGAGCTTGTATTTCCTTTTTTTCCGCTTCTGGAGTCTTTTCATCATTCATTTTACTCTGTAATTCCATCATTTTTTGCTGTTTATCCCCAATAAACAACATATTCTTAAAGAAAATTTTATTTTCTTCTGACTTCTTAATTACCATGTTCTTCACATAGTTTAAGGTATCCGTCTCTAATTCAATAAAAGGTTCTGTTACAACCAATTCAAACAACTGCATATTGTTGTAAATAATTGTATACATCCCTCCAGGTAAGGGCTCTTTACCTTCGAACACACACATACCGTTTGCATCTATTTTGGCGGTGTCTTTATAATATTGTTTGTTGCCAAAATAATTACCTAAATAAACGGTACTATCTTTTAACCCTTTAAATTTAATTTTGATTTTGTAGCCATCGTTACCTGCCAATGCAGTTAAACAAAAGCTCGAAATGATTGCAATAACTAATAGTTTCTTCATAACTTTATAAAAATTATTTAGTGTTTCAAATTTAATGATATAATTGGCTTTAACAGTCAACACAAGTATTTTAACAAACTTTTAACTTGAATACCTTTATTCTATACTTATCAATTATTTTGCCAGCTGTTGTAATTAGCTTAGGTATTGCATTATATGTTTTTCAGGAGCGGTTAATTTTTCATCCTTTAAAGCTGTCGCAAAAACACTTGTTTAAATTTGAACCCGCATTTACTGAGATAAACTACACTACAGAAGACGGTAAAACTATTAATGCGCTGCTTTTTAAAACAAATTTAAAAGCAAAAGGAATAGTTTATTACCACCACGGAAACGCCGACAATCTTGAGTATTGGGGTGTACGAGCTATTGATTTTACTAGTCGTGGTTATGATATTTTGATGTATGATTATAGAGGCTTTGGAAAAAGTACAGGTAAAGTAAAAAATGAAAAAATGATTATGGCTGATGCCTTGATGATTTACAAAAAGTTACTTTACGACTATAAAGAACGTGATATAATCATCTATGGAACTTCACTAGGCACAGGTATTGCTACTCGTTTAGCACACGAAAACAATCCTAAAATGTTAATTCTAGAAACACCCTATTTTAATTTTTATGATGTCTCTAAGTTTCATTACCCCTACTTGCCTAATTCTATCCTTCTCCATTATAAATTCAAAATCAACAAATTGTTGCCCGAATTAAAAATTCCGATTTACATCTTTCATGGAACAGAAGATGAAACTGTTCCATACAATTCCAGTGAACGATTGGTTCAATTATCAAAAAACATTGAATTGATTACCATTAAAAATGGTTCACATAGCAACTTAAATACGTTTCATCTTTATCATGAAAAATTAAGCGATATTTTGGATTAAACCATTGCTCTTTTGAACTCCGAAGTGGTATGGAATGTAATTTCAGGATAATCGTTTTGAGCACTTTGTAATAAAAAAGCGGTTTGTGCTAAAAACACATAATTTCCATCTTTATCCGTTGCAATATATTGAGCTTTTCTTCGAATAAAATCATCGAGTTTAGCATCATCATCACAAGTCATCCAACAAGCCTTATACAACGACTTAGCCTGAAATTCAGCAGAAGCACCATACTCATGTTGTAAACGATATTGGATAACCTCAAACTGAAGTTCTCCTACTGTACCAATAATTTTACGATTACCGGGTTGTTGAGTAAACAACTGTGCAACTCCCTCGTCGGTTAGTTGCTCAATTCCTTTTTCCAATTGCTTGGTTTTCATTGGGTCTTTGTTTATCAATTCCTTAAATATTTCTGGAGAAAAACTAGGTATTCCTTTAAACTCCATTTTTTCACCTTCGGTTAAGGTATCGCCAATTTTAAAAATTCCTGTATCGTACAAACCAATAACATCACCAGGAAAAGCTTCATCAATAACACTTTTATCTTGAGCCATAAAACTGGTAGGATTACTGAATTTTATTTTTTTATCGTTTCTTACGTGATGATAAAATTTGTTTCGTTCAAATTTTCCAGAACAAATACGTAAAAATGCAATTCTATCTCTATGGTTTGGGTCTAAGTTAGCGTGTATTTTAAATACAAAACCACTAAACTTATTATCTGTAGGGTCAACAATTCTCATTGTAGTTTCTCTTCCACGAGGCGATGGTGCAATTTTAATAAAGGTATCTAACAACTCTTGAACACCAAAATTGTTTAATGCACTACCAAAAAATACTGGTGCCAAAACTCCTTCTTGATATTTTGAAACATTAAACTCATCATAAACCCCTTCAATCAATTCAATATCTTCCCTTAGCTTAGCAGCAGGTTTTTCTCCTACTTGTTGTTCTAAAACTGGGTCATTAACATCCTTAATTGAAACAATATCTCGTTCTACTTTTGTTTTATTACTATTAAATAAATTCAGGTGTTTTTCATACATGTTATACACACCTTGAAAAGTAGCACCAATACCAATTGGCCAGCTTAAAGGACGAACTTTTATATCTAAAACACTTTCAATTTCATCCAACAAATCAAATGGGTCTTGCCCCTCTCTATCCATTTTATTGATAAAAACAATAACTGGTGTGTTTCTCATTCTACACACTTCCATCAGTTTTTTGGTTTGTGCTTCTACACCATTAGCACAATCTATCACCAAAATAACACTATCTACAGCAGTTAACGTTCGGTAAGTATCTTCAGCAAAATCCTTGTGACCAGGAGTATCTAAAATATTAATTTTTACATCTTTATAATTGAAAGCCATTACAGAAGTTGCCACCGAAATACCTCTTTGCTTTTCAATTTCCATAAAATCGGAAGTTGCTGTTTTCTTTATTTTGTTAGATTTAACAGCACCTGCAGATTGAATAGCTCCACCAAAAAGCAATAATTTTTCGGTTAAAGTTGTTTTACCAGCATCAGGGTGACTAATAATACCAAAGGTTCGTCGTTTCGAAATTTCTTGTTGTAAACTCATAATGCTGCAAAAGTAATTTTTTTAAGTTCAATTTGTTCATAATTGGTTTTAGTTTGTAGTCAGATTTGTTAAATATTGTGATACCTTAGCTTGAAACATAAAACTATAAATATGAAAAAAATTATTTTATCGACTGCTGGTTTATTTGCATTGAGTTTAATCATTATTTCTTGTAGTTCAGAAAGTGATGTATTAAGCTCTTTTTCGAAAAGAAAATACTTGAAAAATTTTAAAGAAAGTAAAAAAACGTATGAAATTAATATTGAAGAACAAATTGCTTCGGTAGAAGAAGTAAAAGAAATTAAAAGTAGTGAATCTAATACTTCTAACTCAGTTGAAACAATTGAAGAGTCTGAAAATAACGTAGTATTGACTCAAGAAACTGTTCAAAAAGCCATTGCTTTAACTCCAAAAAAAGTAAGTAAACAACTTGAAAAGGAATATAGAAATTGGGATAAATTCAATAGAAATTATTCTACTGAGTTATTAGCTTCTAGTAAAGAATATAATTATGTTACTCTTAATAATAGTTCTGCAAGAGTTAATGAAATTGTTTTAGCTATCTTGGCAATATTTATTCCGCCTTTAGCAGTATTCTTGTTTGAAGATTCTATTACTGCAAATTTTTGGGTTGACTTATTATTAACTTTATTATTCTGGCTACCAGGAATAATCTTCGCATTCTTAGTGATTTTTGCTGGAGTTTCTTTGTAGCAAAGAAATAATAAACAAAAAAAGCCAACCTTTCGGTTGGCTTTTTTTGTTCACAATCTGTGCTATTACTTTTTATCTTCAGTTACTTCTTCAAAATCTACATCTGTAACTTCATCGCTACCATTTGAAGAATTCTCTGCTCCTGCTCCACCAGCTTGTTGGTCGGCTTGTTGTTGGGCATTATACATTTCTTGAGAAGCTGCTTGGAAAACAGTATTCAACTTTTCAATTCCAGCTTTCATACCTTCTAAATCTTTTGCTTCGTGAGCTTTTTTTAGCTCAGTCAAAGCATCTTCAATAGGTTGTTTTTTGTCAGCAGGGATTTTATCTCCATACTCTTTCAATTGTTTCTCAGTTTGGAAAATCAAACCATCAGCCTGATTTAACGTGTCAGCATTTTCTTTAGCTAATTTATCTGCATCAGCATTTTCTTCAGCCTCACGTTTCATTCTTGCAATTTCATCTTCACTTAATCCCGAAGAAGCTTCAATTCTAATACTTTGTTGCTTTCCAGTAGCTTTATCTTTTGCAGAAATATTCATGATACCATTTGCATCAATATCAAAAGTTACTTCAATTTGAGGTACACCTCTTGGTGCTGGTGGAATATCGGTTAACTGAAATCTACCTAACGACTTGTTATCTTTTGCCATTGGTCTTTCTCCTTGTAACACATGAATGTCTACTGCTGGTTGATTATCAGATGCTGTAGAGAATGTCTCCGACTTTTTTGTTGGAATAGTTGTGTTTGCTTCAATTAGTTTAGTTAACACGCCACCCATTGTTTCAATCCCTAAAGAAAGAGGCGTAACATCTAACAACAATACATCTTTTACTTCTCCAGTTAAAACACCTCCTTGAATAGCTGCTCCAATAGCAACAACTTCATCAGGGTTAACGCCTTTACTTGGCTCTTTACCAAAAAAACTTTTTACTGCTTCTTGAATAGCTGGTATTCTAGTAGAACCTCCAACCAAAATAACTTCATTAATATCTGATGTAGAATAACCAGCATTTTTTAAAGCCGTTTTACAAGGAGCAATGGTTCTTTTAATTAAATCGTCAGCTAATTTCTCAAACTGCGCTCTATTTAATGTTTTAACTAAGTGTTTTGGTCCTGCAGCAGTTACCGTTACGTATGGTAAATTAATTTCTGTTTGATTAGTGCTTGATAATTCAATTTTAGCTTTCTCTGCTGCTTCTTTAAGTCGTTGAAGAGCCATTGGGTCTAATCTTAAATCCACATTTTCTTCTTTTTTAAACTCATCAGCCAACCAATCAATAATTACCTGGTCAAAATCGTCTCCACCTAAATGTGTATCTCCATCAGTTGATTTTACTTCAAATACTCCATCACCTAATTCTAATACCGAAACATCATGTGTACCACCACCGCAATCAAATACAATAATTTTTAAATCTTGGTTTTTCTTATCCATTCCGTAAGCCAATGCAGCTGCGGTTGGTTCGTTAATGATTCTTTTCACTTTTAAACCTGCAATTTCGCCAGCTTCTTTAGTTGCTTGGCGTTGTGCATCGTTAAAGTATGCAGGCACCGTAATTACTGCTTCATTTACAGTTTGACCTAAATAATCCTCAGCAGTTTTTTTCATTTTTTGCAAAATCATTGCAGAAATTTCCTGAGGTGTATACAACCTATCATCGATTTTTACTCTTGGTGTATTGTTATCTCCTTTTACAACTTCGTAAGCTGATCTTTTTATTTCTTCAGCAACTTGATCGAACGAGTTTCCCATAAAACGCTTAATAGAAGCGATTGTTTTTTTAGGGTTAGTAATAGCTTGGCGTTTAGCTGGATCACCAACTGCTCTCTCTCCGCCTTCCAAAAATGCAACAATAGAAGGAGTTGTTCGTTTACCTTCTGCGTTAGGAATAACAACAGGTTCGTTTCCTTCCATTACTGAAACACAAGAGTTGGTTGTTCCTAAATCTATTCCAATTATTTTACTCATAATATTTATTTTTAATTTTTAGATTTTTTAATTTGGTTGAAGCATTTCAAACCTTATGCCATTAGGAAAGATTAGTGTATAAAAGAAATATTGGCACTAAACCGCTAATCAACAATAAATATTTGTCAGGTTTAATGACTAATTGTCATAAAAAAAAGCTATTAACTTTTAATTAATAGCTTTTTCAATATTTTAAGAATTATTAAATTATGGATTAAAAGTATCCCAATTTGCTACTTGATCTTCACACCTTGGCGCTGGCGGTTGAATAGGTAATGCCGCATTATAATTTCTTGGGTTACAAAAATCCAATCCTAAAGCTAATAACTTCTTAAGTGTATCATCATGGTAATTTACTTGTCCATCTGAATTAAACCCATAAACACTTTGAGGTGCAGGTGTCGTTAATACGATAATACTTCTAGATGAAAATACACCTAACCCATTTACTAAATTAGTAAATTCAGGCTTGGTTTGATTCACTGATGTTGATGGCTCATTTACAGCTATATAAGTACTCAAGTCTGGTCCAGCAACTATAATTTCTAAAGTTCCATTATTAATTCGTCGACTACTTAAATTAGGTACAGTAGCTGGAATACTAGAGAGTAGTGCAGAGAAAAAGCTATTCCCGTCCATTTCAAAAAGAAGTGGCTCACCACCATCTAAAGAAGTTGTTTTTTGTTCTCCTAAGGAAATTTTTACTTTTTTATCTACAGGAGCAACATTTGTATCGTTATAATGCTCTGTATAATTAAAAATAAAATTAACTTTTACTCTACCTGAGTTTAATTGTGGTTTAATCGAAAAGGTATGTGTAAAATTAGATCCATTGGAATTTGCAACCCTAACTTTTGTCATTTCTTGTAAATTAGGCAAACTTGGGTCATTTACAATTTTAGTTGAAGAAGTAACTTCCTTGCCTAATTTATTATTTACTATTTTTAATTTGTAGGTATAATCTTGTCTTAGGTTAGGTTCAACAAATTTATATAGCACATTTTGAGTTTCATCAAAAACACCATTATCTTTTGGTATTTCGTTTATTGTTCTAGTCAATGAGTAAGATCTTTTAAAAATATCAGAAGCATCATATTCATCTACAGTAACATTTAACTCACCATCAGCATAGTAATAATTACCACCATTATTAGCTAAATCAGAAGCATTACCTTCTCCACTGAATGCTTTGGTAATCTTTATGTAATGTGTGGTATCATTTGGATTTAACAACCCGTAAACCACTGTAATATCTTTGTATTCGGCTAAGGTGTCTATTTCAGTTTCACATGAGCTTAATAAAATAAGTCCAAAAAATAAATATAATAGGTTCTTTTTCATGTTGTCATTTTTAATCACTACAAATTTATCATTTATAATTTAAACAAACATATTTTGTAGTTTTGCTTTCTATATATTTTATAAAAGGTTATTATCAATAATAAACGGCTGGTTAAATCAAATAAAAGGCACTATGTCAGTTCACAAAAAAGAAGTAAAAAGAGTAACAACTCATGTGTTGTTAGAAATGAAACAACGAGGAGAAAAAATAGCCATGTTAACTGGTTATGATTACTCAATGGCAAAAATTATTGATAATGCTGGTATTGATATTATCTTGGTTGGTGATTCAGCATCTAATGTTATGGCTGGACACGAAACCACTCTACCAATTACCTTAGACCAAATGATTTACCATGCGTCTTCTGTAATAAGAGCAATTGATAGATGCTTAGTTGTGGTTGACTTACCATTTGGAACCTACCAAGGAAATTCCAAAGAAGCGCTTTCTTCTGCTATAAGGATTATGAAAGAATCTGGAGCTCACGCTGTTAAATTGGAAGGTGGTAGTGAAATTTTAGAATCAGTAAAAAGAATTTTATCTGCAGGAATACCTGTTATGGGACATTTAGGATTAACTCCACAATCTATTTATAAGTTTGGAACATATGTGGTTAGAGCCAAGGAAGAAGAAGAAGCTAAAAAATTAATTGCTGATGCCAAACTTTTGGAAGAAGCTGGCTGTTTTGCTTTAGTTTTAGAAAAAATACCCGCAAAATTGGCTACCAGAGTTGCAAAAGAAATCAGTATTCCAGTAATTGGTATTGGTGCAGGCGCTGGTGTCGACGGACAAGTTTTAGTAGTTCATGATATGTTAGGTATAACCCATGAGTTTAGTCCTCGTTTTTTAAGACGATATGCTAATTTGTATGACGAAATTAAAGGAGCTGTAGAAAATTACATTACCGATGTTAAAACTTCAGACTTTCCTAACAAAAAGGAGCAGTATTAATTAAAAAAAATAACACTTTTTTAATTTTTTACACTTTCAAACAACTTCAATTTAAGTTTTTAGCTATCTTTATTGCATGAAGATTTCTAATTGTCTTTACTTGGTATTTTTTTTACTTTTAGCAGAAGCCACAACTGCTCAAAAACTACATTACGAATTACCTGAAAATGCTAGTAAATTATTCCAAGCAGGTAATTATGTTAAGGCTTTAGAGCTTTATCGAGATATTTACAAAAAAGATTTAACAGACACTAAAAATGCTTACTACTTTGGAGTGTGCTTAATCAACACTTTTGACTTCGATGATGGTATTAAAACGTTAGAGAAAATTCATAACAAACCAGACTGTCCTTCTGAAGCTTGGTTTTATTTGGCAAAGGGTTACCACGCCACACTTCGTTTTGATAAAGCTATTGAATATTTTAAAAAATTTGTTGGTTTAAATAATGGCTCTGCATTGATTGATGAAGCAAACAGATACATCCAAATGTGTTTAAATGCTAAACAATTGGTAAAAGACCCTATCAATATTACGTTTGAAAATCTTGGTCCCAATGTAAACTCTAAAGGAAAAGATTATTTACCACTTATAAC
The DNA here is from genome assembly GCA_020635795.1 of Flavobacteriales bacterium. NCBI lineage: Bacteria > Pseudomonadati > Bacteroidota > Flavobacteriia > Flavobacteriales > Flavobacteriales bacterium. The sequence goes on along the minus strand of JACJZD010000001.1, from coordinate 1,110,246 downwards.
AGATCATGAATCTTACTTATTGTTTACCACCCGTAGAGAAGGAACTACTGGCAAAGTTTATGATTTAGAAGGATATTATACTGCCGATATTTACACCTCAAAATTTAAAACAACAGCATGGAGCAGAGCTATGGCATTAGGTTATCCAAATTCTTATGGAAACGAACAAACAGCTGGTATTTCTGAAAATGGGGGAATTATTTTTTATTATGTAAATAACCCCGACAGCAAAAATAATTTACAGATGGCTGAAAAAGCAAAATCTTCATTTAAAAAGTCTGCTTTAATTAAAGATAAACACATCAATGCAAAATCAAGCGAACAGATATCAGCTACAATTACCGATAAAAAAGACATTATAATATACAGTAGTAACACCGCTAATGGAAAAGGAGGTTTTGATTTATATATCTCTCGATTACTTCCAAACAATACTTGGTCAAACCCTGAAAATATAGGCGATGTAATCAATACTCCTTATAATGAAAACTATCCCTACCTTACTAACAATGGAAAAACATTGTATTTCGCATCAGAAGGTCATAATAGCATTGGTGGGTACGATATTTTTAAATGTGAATTTGATGACAATGCTGAAACATGGAGTAAGCCTGAAAATATTGGGTACCCATTAAACTCGCCTTTAGATGACTATTCTATTTGCTTTACGCAGGATAAAAAATTTGCTTATGTAGGAGCATTTAGAAAAGATACTTATGGCGATTATGACATTTATAAAGTTACTTTCAATAACGAAACTCCACCACTTACTACTATTAAAGGTTATATTTTAAACCAGGATTCTGTTGTACATAATAAACCTATCAGAATGGAGGTTTTTAACCAAACTACAGGCGATTTACAAGGCATATACGAGAGTAATGCAAAAGGAACTTACATTATGATTTTACCACCTGGTAAATACAATTTAATTGCAGACCTACCAAACAATCAAACATTTAATCAAAAGTTTGACGTAAAAGACAGAAAATACTTTAAACCCGAAATAAACCGAAATATTCGAATTAACTTTGTGGCAACCGAAAATCATAATGATTTAACCAATGACCACTAAAATTGATACGCTTGAAGTACTATACGAAGACAATCATATTATTGCGGTAAATAAAAAATCATCCGATATTGTTCAAGGCGATAAAACTGGAGATACCCCTCTCAACGAAATCGTAAAATCTTATCTAAAAGAAAAATACAATAAACCTGGCGATGTTTATTTAGGTACAGTTCATCGTATTGATAGACCAGTAAGTGGTGTTGTTCTTTTTGCCAAAACCAGCAAAGCATTGGAGCGATTAAACAAAATGTTTAAAGAAAAAGATGTTCAAAAAACTTATTGGGCAATTGTTAAAAACAAACCAGAAAACCACGAAGGTCACTTAGTGCACTATTTAAAAAAGAACGAAAAAAATAACAAATCTACTGCTTACATTAAAGAGATTTCAGAGGCTAAAAAATCAGAACTCAATTATAAAGTAATACATCAGTTTAACAATTATTATTTATTAGAAATCAAGCCATTAACAGGTAGGCATCATCAAATAAGGGTTCAACTTTCTGTCATAAATTGCCCAATAAAAGGCGATTTAAAATATGGGTTTAACCGTTCCAATCCTGACTCTTCAATTAGCCTACACGCTCGAAAAGTAGAGTTTATTCATCCAGTTTCGAAAGAAGATATTACCATTATTGCTCCGCCTAATTTATCCGACCCATTATGGAGAGAAGCTCAAGAACTGTTTACTAACAGTTGAAGCATTTTGTTAAAAAGTTAAATTTTATAGGTTAATTTTTAGAAAGTTGTTGGGTAACTTTATGGCTCAATAATTTTAACGAATTTTCCATGTTTTTAATTTTCGATACAGAAACCACAGGCTTACCAAAGGACTACAAGGCTCCTGTTTCCGATTCGGACAATTGGCCCAGAATGGTGCAATTGGCATGGCAATTACACAACGAAAACGGCGATTTATTAGAAGCAAAAAACTACATTGTTAAACCAAATGGCTTCGATATTCCTATCGGAGTTTCTCAAGTACATGGTATTACAACCGAACGTGCATTAAGAGATGGTCATGACCTTGATGTTGTTTTAAATGAATTTTTAATTGATTTAAACAAAACCACTTATTCGGTTGGACATAATTTAGAATTTGATAACAACATAGTTGGTGCTGAATTTTATCGGCTTTCCATAGCAAATAATTTAGCTGATAAAAAGGTAATCGATACAATGTTATCAAGCATTGATTACTGTGCTCTACCAGGTGGTCGTGGTGGTGGATTTAAATTCCCATCACTTACCGATTTGCATGT